>NZ_JBHVFU010000048.1:57720-58659 GCF_042801455.1 Streptomyces sp. NPDC057565
ACGACGCTCGAAGCCACCACCGGGACGCCCACCGCGGTCGTCATCACGACGCGGCCCACGATCATCGCGGCGGAACCCACCACGGTCGTCCTCACGACGCGGCGCACGATCGTCCCGACGGAACCCACCACCGCGGCTGTCGTCACGACGGAAGCCACCGCGGTCGTCCTCACGACGCGGCGCACGATCGTCACGGCGGAACCCACCACCGGAACCACCGCGGCTGTCGTCACGGCGGAACCCGCCGCCGCGGCTGTCGTCGTCGCGACGGGGCCCACGCGGCCGATCGTCACGACGCTCGAAGCCACCACCGGGACGCCCACCGCGGTCGTCATCACGACGCGGCCCACGATCATCGCGGCGGAACCCACCACGGTCGTCCTCACGCCGCGGCGCACGATCGTCCCGACGGAACCCACCACCGGAGCCACCGCGGCTGTCGTCACGACGGAACCCACCGCGGTCGTCCTCACGCCGCGGCGCACGATCGTCCCGACGGAACCCACCACCGGAACCGCCGCGGCTGTCGTCACGACGGAAGCCGCCCCGGTCACCGCCGCTCGTGGGCCGGCTGTCATCGCGACGGAAGCCACCACGGTCGTTGTCCCGGCGCGGGCCGCCGGACCTGTCGTCACGACCACCCCGGAAGCCGCCCCGGTCACCCCCGTCCCGGCGACGCGGCTCGCGCTCCGAACGATCGTCGGGAGAGTTGGTGGACATTGGTGGAACTCCTGTTCTTCGGGTACTACACACATTCTCGCGCAGCCGGACACCCGACGCGCTTCGGCAAAACAAAAGGACCCCTGGTCCCAGCGTGAACGCTGGGACCAGGGGTCCTTGAAAGATTGTTCGGCGGCGTCCTACTCTCCCACAGGGTCCCCCCTGCAGTACCATCGGCGCTGAAAGGCTTAGCTTCCGGGTTCGGAATGTAACCGGGCG
>NZ_JBHVFU010000049.1:0-57927 GCF_042801455.1 Streptomyces sp. NPDC057565
CCCGCTTGAGATCAGCTAGACGAACCGCCGGATGCGGGCCCGCATGTCCGGTGGTGTGGGGGGCGGGCCGGGAGAACCGGCTCGCCTACCCGATAGCTTGACGAGCCCGACCCTCATGGGCAGGTAGGGGATGACTGAGCGGTGTTGTCACGCTCGCTCTGAACGTAGGACTGGGCGGAGGGTGTCGAGCACCGAGGCATCGTCGATGGTGGAGGGCACCGGCTCGTCGAGGCCGTCGGCGATGTTGCGCATGGTCTTGCGCAGGATCTTCCCGGAGCGGGTCTTGGGCAGCGCCGGGACGATCGCGACCTCCTTGAGCGAAGCCACGGCACCGACCTGATCGCGCACCATCTGGACCAGCTCGGCGCGCAGCGTGTCCTCGTAGCCCTCCGCGGAGGCCCCTTCGCGATCCATCACACCGGTCTTGAGCACCACGAACCCGCGCGGGATCTGGCCTTTCATCTGGTCGGCAACGCCGATGACCGCGCACTCGGCCACATCGGGGTGGCTGGCGAGGACCTCCTCCATCCCTCCGGTCGAGAGGCGGTGCCCGGCAACGTTGATGACGTCGTCGGTGCGACCCATGACGAACACGTAGCCGTCCTCGTCGATCCGGCCACCGTCGCCGGTGAGGTAGTAGCCCTCGAAGGCCGACATGTAGGACTTCACGAACCGCTCGTCGTCGTTCCACAGGGTCGGGAACGCGCCCGGCGGGAGTGGCAGCTTGGCGACGATCGCGCCTTCCTCGCCAGCCGGGACCCGGCGGCCGTCGATGTCGAGGACCTGGATGTCCCAGCCCGGCAACGGGCGCGTCGGCGAGCCGGGCTTGATCTCGAGCAGCTCGATGCCAGCCGGGTTCGCGACGATCGGCCACCCGGTCTCGGTCTGCCACCAGTGGTCGATCACCGGGATGCCCAGCAGCTCCGACGCCCAGCGGTAGGTCTCCGGGTCGAGACGCTCCCCGGCCAGGAACAGGTACTGCAACCCGGACAGGTCGTACTTCTTCGCGTAGTCGCCCTCCGGGTCCTCCTTCTTCAAGGCCCGGAACGCCGTCGGCGCGGTGAACATGCTGCGCACGCCGTACTCGGACATGACCCGCCAGAACTGCCCGGCGTCCGGGGTGCCGACTGGCTTGCCCTCGTAGAGCACCGTGGTCGCCCCGGCCAGCAGCGGCGCGTAGACGATGTAGGAGTGCCCGACGACCCAGCCGACGTCGGACGCGGTGAAGATTGTCTGGCCGGGACCGACGTCGTAGACGTTGAGCATCGACCAGGCCAGCGCGGTCGCGTACCCACCACCGTCGCGGACCACGCCCTTGGGCTTGCCCGTGGTGCCGGAGGTGTAGAGCACGTAGAGGGGGTCGGTCGACTTCACCGGCACCGGATCCGCGGGGGAGGCCTTCCCGACGGCGTCGGCCCAGTCCACGTCGTCCGGGCCCATCACGGCCTCGGCCTGCGGACGCTGCAGGATGACCTGCTTCTCGGGCTTGTGCGCCGACAGCTCGATGGCCTTGTTCAGCAGCGGCCTGTACTCGATGACCCGCTTGCCCTCGATCCCACACGAGGCCGACACGACGACCTTCGGCGCGGCGTCGTCGATCCGGACCGCGAGCTCCTTGGCCGCGAACCCGCCGAACACCACCGAGTGCACCGCGCCGAGACGGGCGCAGGCGAGCATCGCGATCGCGGCCTCGGGGACCATCGGCATGTAGATCACCACGCGGTCCCCGGGCCCGACGCCGAGATCGCGCAGCACCCCCGCGAAGGTGGCGACCTCGTCGCGCAGCCGGGTGTAGGTGTAGGTCCGCTTGGTGCCGGTGACCGGAGAGTCGTAGATCAGCGCGGCCTGGTCGCCGCGCCCGGCATTGACGTGCCGGTCCAGCGCGTTGTGCGCGACGTTGATCTCCCCGTCCGGGAACCAGCGGTAGAAGGGCGGGTTCGAGTTGTCGAGGGCCTGCGTCGGTGCCTTGTGCCAGTCGAGCGCTTCCGCCGCCCGCAGCCAGAACCCCTCCCGGTCCTCCACGCTGGCCCGGAAAACGTCTTCGTACGCCTTCGCATTCATCGTGTGACCCCCAGTATTGCGATGCCGCTAGTCGGATCGTCGGTTGTTGCGTTGCCGGTGGCCCTTCCTCAGCCGGAGGCCGATGGACGAAGGGCACTTCTTAGCGCTTGTGCAAGGTCACCTCGCAGGGGACGTGCTGGCGCGGGATGAGACACGAGTTGAGCCCGACGATCGGCGAGACCCTCCCACTGGAAGAGGCTGTCGCCCGCTTCCCCGTTGCCGCCAGCCCGTTCACGGCGAGGGGATCGACTTCGAGTCTGAGCTTCTGAGCCGCAGCACGTTAGGTCGTCACCCACGGGATCGAGCCAGCCCTGGTTGGTGACGATCCGGACCCCGTGGGCCCTGGCCAGCAGGGGCCGCATCCGCGTCACGAGGTAGGGCGCGTAGGCGGGGGTGCCGGGGTTCTCCGCAAGGCTGACCTGAGCCATGCTCATGATCACCTCGGACGTCGAGTCGACGCAGAGGTAGTCCAGGTCACCTCGGGTCACCAGGTCGAGGGCGGCGTCGAGGCGGTCGCGAGACCAGCCTGTACCTGAACCGAGCCGGACGGTGGAGGAGATCGCGGAGTGGGTCACACACCCACCTCCTGCCCGCCACGACCGACGTAGCCGACGAGGACTGGATCGGTACCGTCCGCACGAGTGACGAGAGTACGTGCCCGGACTCCTCGATGGCGATGGTCCGGGACCGGCCGCCCTCGAGGACCTCCTCGAGTACGAACTCGAGGGCGCCGATGCCGGGCACCTCGTAGCGGGTGATCGCACCCTTTGTGATGGGGCCGCAGACGGCCCGCACCGACGGCGGGGAGCCGGTGGCGGGTCTGCTGAGATCTGGCAACGCGGGCAGTGACACCGCCGCCACGACGCCCCCTGCCCACCGCGGACCGCGTCGCCGGACTGCTGCTGATCCTCTACGCACAGAAGATCGCGACCATTCGCCAACTCACCGTCGACAACGTCGGCGTCTCCTGTGAGACCGTCGAGATCACCTTCGGAACCTCGCCTGTCATCCTCCCGGCGCAGCTGGCCGCCCTGGTCCGTGAGCTTGTCGCGACCCGACGTGGCAAGGCCAGGATCGGCACCCCGGACGACGTCCCCCGGCTCTTCCCCGGAGGACACCCGCTGGCCCGGCGCCTGTTCGCGGTGTGCGCCGGTCAGGTGCCGTCTGGGGTGGCGGGTGCGGCCGGGGAGGAGGTGGCGGGGCGCTTGGTGTCGTACTGGTCCGCGGTGACGGTCAGCGACTGTGCGATCTGGCGCAGGTAGGTGATGAGCCGCTCGGTCTCCTCCTGGTCGCTTTCGTTCGCCTGGGTGGCCTGTTCCCACCTCTGTTGCAAGATCGCCTCGGCCTGCGCTCTGGCGGCCCGCACCATGTTGCGGGCCTGATCGCGGGCCGCGGAGACGGTCTGCTCGGCCGACTGCTGGGCGCGGGCCTGCTGAAGTACGGCGTCCACGGTCGGCACCCCCGTGGGGCCGCTGCCGTCGCCGATGTTGTTCGCCCGGATCCAGTCCCGGTGTCGCTGCATGTCCCCCCGGAGCCGGTCGTTCTCCTCCATGAGCTCGGTCAGCACCTGGGAGCAGCGTCGCAGGGCGTCGTGCACCGCATCTTCGTTGTAGCCACGACGGGTCAGGGGGGCGCGGGGGAAGGTCATCGACCGCAGTGCCTCGGGTGTCACCCGGGGCTCCCGTGGCTCCTGTGGCTGGTGGGCTCCTGTCTCGTTCACGTGTCTCCGATCACCGAGCGTCTTCATAGTGCAGCAGGTCGTGGGCAATGCCTGCGTCCGCCAGTTCGCGCACTGTCGCAGAGACCATGGCCGACGAGCCGCAGATGTAGAAGGAGCATCCACTCCACGCGGCGGAGCGCAGGACCGGGCCGGCGAGACTGCGGTTGTCGAAGGTGCCGGCATCGGCACCGACCAGCGGTGTGACGCGAAGCCACGGGTGGGCCTGGGCCAGTTGCCTGAGCGCGGGAAGGTCGTACAGGCCGTGGTTGTCGCGTGCCCCGACGAACAGGTCGACCCGGCGATGCGGACCTTGCTGGGCGAGCTCTTCGACCAGGGCGCGCAGCGGGGCCAGACCGGTGCCCCCGGCGATCAGCACCAGATCCCGGCCCCGGGACGCCCGGAGGGTGAGCCTGCCACCGATCGGGGCCCCCAGGCGCAGTACGTCACCTTGGCGCAGCCCGTACACCAGGGCCGGGCTGACCAGGCCGCCGTCGACGGCGCGTACATGGAACTCGATGGTCCCGTCGGCACGTTGTGCGTTGGCCGGGGTGTAGGGCCGCCAGGTGCTCGGCAGCACCGGGGTCTCCACCATGACGGACTGCCCGGCCAGGTACGCCATCGGCTGGTCCAGACGCAGCGTCAGCACCGCGAGATCGAAGCCGCGTTGCTCGTGTCGCACCACCTGGGCGTTCCACCAGGCCGGATTCGCCACGCTGTCGGCTTCGGCGGCCTGAATCATGGTGCGAGCCACCAGGGAGTAGGCATCGGTCCAGCCACGCTGGAGTTCCGGGGTCCACGCCTCGCCCAGGAAGTAGGCCAGCGTGGCCAGCAGCGCCTGTCCCACCGCCTCGTAGTGCTGAGCGACCACCTGGAACCTGCGGTGGTCGCGGCCCAGTTGCTGAACAAACGGAAGGAGTCGGTCCGGGTCGTCCGCCTCCGCGACGATCCGGCCCAGGGCGGCGACGAGCCGGTCGCGCTGCGCACCCATGGCCACCGGGAACATCGGCCGGACCTCCGGCGCGATGAGGAACAAGTAGGAGTAGAAGTACCGTGGCACCTCGTCCCCAGATTTGCCGACGAGAGCGAAGGAATCTCTCAGCGCCTGGGAATCGCTCACGTCCGCCCTCCGGTTGCTGACATTGGGGCTGACATCAGGGGTGACCTCCAAAGATCGGGAGCCGTTCGGCGCCTCGTCCCAGGAGCCGAACGGCGACTGGGTCAGTTCGGTGCTGACTCGCCGGCCGCGACCATCGTGCTGCTGATCACGCCGTAGACCGCCGTCCATGACTCCTCGACGGCAGGTGTCCACGCATCGCCCGCGAAGTGGCGCAGGGCCGCGATCAGGCTGGCCCCCACGGCCGGATAGTGCTCGGCCAGCGCGCCGTATCCCGCATGGCGCCGCCCCAGGTTCTGCAGCATGCCTATGAGCGTGTCGGTGTTCTCCAGGTTGGCGACCAGTGCGCCCAGCGCCGCCCACAGGCGGTCGCGCTGCTCGTCGAGGTGAGCCGCGAACAGGGGGCGCACACTGGGGTGATGGGCGAACAGGTGGTCGTAGAAGTACTCGGTCACCTGTGAGCCGTACGGCTGAACAGCTGCGAAGCTGCTCCGGATCAATGAGAAGTCAGCGCTCATGGCGGCCGACTGTAGTCAGCGGAGTTCTATTCGAACAAGTTGGGTCCGCGATGAACCGATCTGCGGAGACGCCGCCGACTTGCCTGGACAATCCCTGTGCGCGCGCTATGGGTTCAGTCGAAACTCCGGAGGATTCGCATATGTATCGACCCGCCCCCCAGGGCCAGGGACACGGCAAAGTCGTAAATTCCGGAGCAGTTACGTCGCCGATTCGGGCGGTTCTTTCAGTGAGGCGATGCACGTAGTGAGCAGGCGCCGCATCTGATCTTGTTCGTTGGCATCCAGATTGGCCAGCATGTCTTGCTCGACGCGGCGAACCGCGGCGCTGGCCATCTCGAGCTGGCGGCGCCCGCGGGCGGTCAGCTCGGTGGGCAGGGCCCTGCCCACGGGTGCCCGCGCTGGGCGGATGACGAGTCCCTGACGTTCGAGGGCCTGCAGGAGCACATTCATCGACTGCCGGGTGACGAAGGCGCCGCGGGCAAGCTCGGAGTTCGACAGACCCGGTCGCTGGGCGAGCAGCTCCAGGCAGGAGTAGTGGGTGATCGTCATGCCAAGCGGACTCAGCACGGCCTCCAGGGCGGAGTGCAGAGCGCTCGCGGCCGCCTTCAGCATGTACCCCAGCGATGTGTCCAGCTCGATTCCGGGCTCACCTTGACTCATGTCAGCAGTCTGACATACATTCCGGTATGTCAGAAGACTGACATACCCATGAGGAGGTAAGAATCGTGGCCGTTACCGGACCCGACTTCATTTCACTGCAGGTGCGCGACCTGGAGCGCTCTGCCGTTTTCTACGAGCAGTACCTGGGGCTGAAGCGCTCTGACGCAGGACCGCCGCACGCTGTCGTGTTCGACACCAAGCCGATCGCGTTCGCTGTCCGCGACGTCGTCGCGGACGTCGACCTGGACGCGATCGCGCAGCCGGGCCAGGGGATGGCGCTGTGGCTGCACGCCCCCGACGCGCAGGACATCCACGACGCCCTCGCCGCCGCCGGCACGACGATCGTCTCAGCGCCCGTCGACGGGCCGTTCGGCCGCACTTTCACGTTCGCGGACCCTGACGGCTACCAGGTGACCCTCCACGACCGCGGCTGAGCCGGGCGGCCTGGTCTCCGGCGCAGCAGGCGCCCTGAGCGGGCTTCTCACAACGGCAGGCCAGCCGCCAGGGACACGGCAAAGCCGCTCATGCAGTTTGAAGCAGCTTTAGCGTTCGCTGCGGGTCGCGGGCGTGGTGGCGGTTAGCGGCGGCGATGTTGGCCTGGCCGTCCAAGCGCAGCAGGCTGATGGCCAGGCTCCGCAGCGAGGCCATTACACGGGGCGCGCTTCCTGTCCTGACCAGCGATTTATCCTCCTGATAAGTCACGTCGCGGACCCAGTGAAGCCGGTTTTCTATCTCCCAGTGGCCGCGGACCCAGGCCGCCAGGGTGGCGGGATCGGCGCCGCGGTCGCTGGTAATGAGGTACACGACCTCGACGGTCTTCTTGCCTTTCTTCGTGACCGTGCGGCGGACCTGCGCGACCTGGGCGGCGCCGGCGAACTCGATCCAGGCCGGCGCTAGCACGGCCTTGATCGTGCGGCGGGCCCGGCGGCCGTGGCCCGTGCTCACGGCCGAGGTCGCGGGGATCGCGGTCCAGGGCAGCTTCTTCAGCTGCTTGTACAGGGTCGGCATGTTGGCCTTGACGGTCATCACGTAGTCGGCGTGCCGGCCGGTGATGGCCTGCGCGGTGTCGCTCTGCGTGTGCAGGGCGTCGACCGTGATAACCGCCCCGGCCAGGTCAGTGAACGCTTTCAGTAGTTCCCGGACGGCAGGGATCTCATTGGACTTCGCGTCCACGGCGACCTGGCCGAGGACCGCGTCGATACCGTGCGCCAGGGCCGCGACTAAGGGCTGTCCCGTAATCCCTGGCGGAACAGCGCGCGGCGTCAGATGCGGTGTATCGCAAGGCGGAGGAGCGTCCTCATACTGGGCGTATTCGGTCGTTCCGACAACGCAGCGAGGTGCCGTAGCTGTCGTCGTGCGCCCGCCAAGGATTACGGGACAGCCCTTAGGTGCGGGGCTTTCCCTTCCCTGTTCCGGGCGCCGCGGACGGCCTTGCCGTCGACCGCGATTACCAGCCGGCCGTCGGCTTGCGTCGCCCTGGTGTGAAGCCAGGCGCCAATGACCTGGTCGAGCACCTCCGCGCTGATCAGCGCGAACGCGCGCCGGAACGTGGACTCCTCCGCTGGCCCGCGGACCGCTCCGAGCCCGGCCAGCACGTCGGCCCCGGCATCGGCGGCCCACTGGCCGATCGCGGCGAACGACCTTGAGCCCGCGGTCACCGCCGCGATGCCGACGGCAAGCAGCCCAGCCAGCGAGTGCCGCCGCCCGCGTCTCTTCCGCGGATCCGGGAGCTGGGCAAGGAGATCAAGAAGGTGCTGGCTGCGGGCAGTAGCCCTCAGGGAGGAAGATGGCATGAACGGGCGGGCGTCCTTCGTGGCAGACGACGGTGAGTGTGAGAGCTTCCATCGTTCCGCCTGGGCCCCGCCCGCCACCCTCAGACCCGCCGGGCACATCGCGGCAGTTATGACACCGCAGGTCACGGCCTAACTTCATGACTTTGCCGGGCCCCTGCCCCCAGGGCGGCGCCGGCCAGGCAAGTCCACTGAAGACTTCGGATATTTCTTACTGCCCCATTCAGAATGAGGTCCGGAGTCCTCTCAAGCAGATGATGCTGCAGGCGAGTTGGAGCAGACCGAGGTGGAAGGCGGCACGTATCTCGTAGCGGATCCGCAGGCGTTTGAACTGGTGGAGCCAGGCGAAGGTGCGCTCGACGACCCAGCGGGTCTTGCCCAGTCCGGAGCCGTGGGCTGTGCCCTTGCGTGCGGTCTTCGGCGTGATGCCGCGGGCCCGGGAGAACACGGCGGTACTTGTCGTAGTCGTAGCCGCGGTCGGCGTACAGCCGGCCCGGCCGGTGACGCGGACGACCCCGGACACCGCGAATGCGGGATATCGCGTCCAGCAGCGGCATCAGCTGGGTGACGTCATGACGGTTTCCGCCGGTCAGCGAGATCGCCAGCAGTGTTCCGTGCCGGTCGGTGATCAGGTGGTGCTTGCGGCCCGGACGCGCGCGGTCGACCGGCGAGGGTCCGGTGTGAGCACTTCAACGCACCGTGATCCGCGAAGACACGCACCTCGACCAGACCGATCTGTGCCCGCAACCTTCGTTCCTGGGTGTCGGGTCAACGGCCGAATCAGTGTGCCGAGGCGGCGGCATCGTCATGGTCGAGTGAGTCGAGCAAGGCTTGCAGTTCGGCGCTGGTCGGGTAGGAGTCCTGGGCTCCGCGGCGGGTGGCGGCGTAGGCGGCGACCGCTGCTGCCGTGTGCGCGGCGTCGACGACGGTACGGCCGTCGGCAAGGCCCGCGAGTACCGCCCCGAGGAAGGCGTCCCCGCAGCCGGTGGTGTCGACGGCGCTGACGGTGATCGGCGCGATGCGGACGGCGTGGGCCTGGGCGTCGGGGCCGGTGCCGTCGGCATGGTTCAGCACCATGGCGCCGCGGGCTCCTGCGGTCACCACCGTGTGGCGGATACCGAAGCGTTCGAGCAGCACGCGGCAGATGTCTTCCCACGACTTTGCCGCCAGGTCGCCTCCCACCATGTCGGCGAGTTCGAGTTCGTTGAGCACGAGGAGGTCGACCATGGCCAGCAGGTCAGGATGCGGTGTGCGATAAGGCGAGGGGTTGAGCACGACCCGGCCTCCGGAGCTGTGGGCGATCCGAGCCGCGGTGAGGAGCACCCGGTCGTCGACTTCGAAGGCGAGGCCGAGTACCGCTGCCTGGGCGATGGTCTCTCGGGCAAGTTCGATGTCCCGGTCGCACAGGACGCCGTTGGCTCCCGGGGAGACGACGATGGTGTTCTCGCCTTCGTGGTCGATGGTGATCAACGCCGTGCCGGTGGCGACGTCCGCGAAGGACTGCACCCGGGAGGTGTCGATGCCTTCCCGTTCGAGCGCGCCGCGCAGGATGCCGCCGTGCTCGTCGCGGCCGACCGCGCCCACCATGCTCACGGATGCGCCGATGCGGGACGCGGCCACTGCCTGGTTGGCCGACTTGCCGCCGGAACCGATCACCAGCCCGCCGCCGCGGACGGTCTGTCCCGGCTGGGGCAGGTGCTCCGTGGCGACACTCAGGTCTGCGTTGATGGAACCGACCACACATACGGTGTCCGTGCGGTGGGGAGAGGCTGTCGTGTCCATGTGATTGTGTTTTCCGTTCGATCAGTGCGATGGGTGCCGGGTAGCACGCCGGTTTCCGCGGGCTGCTCTGCGAGCGCCCCCTGGACCAGCCCGTGCATCACCTGGGTGAGCGCCCTCAGGCCCCGTCCATGACCTCGTTCTTGGAGAACTCGCGTTCGCAGTGGCGGATGTCGAAGTCGCTGACATTGACCTGGATTCCGCTCCCGGGCCGACAGCTCGATCTGCCTGCGGAGCGAGCTGTCGGCCCTCAGACGGTTTCCCGCTGTCGGAGCGAAGATCGGTCGGCATCTGCACCCTGCGCGCCACCACGATCGGTGCGTCGGGCTCGACGGGCGTCCGGCCGTTCGAGGGTCAGAAGCGTCGGATCCGCGTGGGCGAGCCGACGGTGCTGCCGGTCAGCGCGGCACCTCGGCTTCCACCGGGCGCGGGATGAGGAACGACACGGCAAGTGCCGCGAGAGTGACGAGGAAGCCGGCCAGGACGACGATCTGGTACGAGGTCCGGGTGTCGCCGAGCGACTCTGTGGCCTGGCGGACTGCGGGCAGGACGAGGAAGCTCAGGCCGGCGCCGAGGTTGAACGCACCGGCGTTCATGCCCGGCAGAAAGCCGGGGTTGGCCTTCGGGGAGAGGACGATACCGAGCCCGTTGAGCATGATGTTCGCGGTTCCCGCGTACGCGATGCCCAGGAGTGCTGTGCCCGCCACCATGACGGGAAGGCTCGCCAGGCCCAGGAACGCGATGACCGCGAGCGCCACGAGACTTCCGAGCAGACCGATCCGCAGCATTTTTCCGTAACCGAGCACGGGGGCGAGGCGGCCGCTGAACGGGCCGGCCGCCCAGCCGAGCAGGGCGTAGGGGGTGAGGATGATCAAAGACATTTCCGTGGGGCCGACCGCGAAGCCGGGCGCGGCAGCCTGAACATAGGCGGGCACGATCCCGTTGATCACCGCGAAGATGCCGGTCATGGTCATCACGGTCGTCAGCAGCGGAGCCCACGTCGCGCGCTGGCGGAGGTGCACGATCTCGACCATGGGCTGGGCCGCCCGCTTCTCCACCGCCCAGAAGCCCGCGAAGGCCGCGACGCCAAGGGCGGCCAGCAGTACCGAGACGAGGAGAGTGCCGCTGTCGAACGCGGCGACGAGACCGGCCGCCTGGTTGAGCGCGACAAGAACGGCGCCGACGGCGACGACGATGCAGAACACCCCGGCCCAGTCCATCGATGTGCCGGCTCCCGGGCGGGTCTCAGGTGCCTTGGCCGCGACGAGGACGGCGGCGACGACGGCGAGGACCATCATGATCCAGAAGAGGCTGCGGAAGCCGAAGTGCTCGGTGAAGTAGCCGCCGACGAACGAGTCAATCCCGGCCACGCCCCCGTTGACGGCGGTGATGACACCCAGGAGCGCCCCGTAGCGGCGCGGATCCGCCGTGGCAGAGCGGAGCATCATGAGGCACAGCGGGACCGTAGGTCCGGACACACCCTGGATGATGCGCCCCACGAAGAGCCAGCTCACGTCGGGGGCCAGCGCAGCGATCATGGAGCCCGCGGCCATGAGTACCATCATCGCGACGAGGACGCGCTTGCGGCCCACGATGTCGCTCAGCCGCGGCAGGAACAGGGAGAAGAGCGCTGCAGCCGTGAAGAACCATGTCTGGGACAGGTCGATCACGGCCTGGTCGGTGTGCAGCTCGCGCGCCATCGACACCAGTGCGGGGCTGAGCATCGATGCATTCAGCTGGAAGGCCACGCACGCTGCAAGGAGCGCTACGGTCAGGACGCCGGTTCTCGTAACCGACGTTTCGATACTTGGGCTCGTCTGCACGCTCATCCTGCAGACACCTCCGAGGACGGCTCGCCGATGTTCCTCACGGCGTCGACGACGAGGTCCCAGAACCTCTCACGGTCCAGCTCGACGGCCACCGAGGTGTTGCAGTTCTCCGGCGCCGGGGAACGGAAGTCGGCGACGGTCATGCCGAGGGTGAGTGTGCCGGTGAGTTCGATGTCCACGGGGACGCGCCTGGTGGTCATGACCGTGGGGTCGATGACGTAGGCGACGGCGCACGGATCGTGCACGGGCGGGTGGTCGAAGCCCTGAGCGTCCTTGTACGTCGCCGCGAAGAAGTCCATCAGCTCGACGACGAACTTCGCAGGACCCGTGCCGATCGCGGCGAAGCGCTCGACGACATCCGGCGTCGCGAGGGCCTGATGGGTGAGGTCGAGGCCCACCATGACGACAGGCCAGGACTCGTTGAAGACGATGTGAGCGGCCTCGGGGTCGATCTTGATGTTGAACTCCGCGACGGCGCTCCAGTTGCCCACGTGGTATCCGCCCCCCATCAGGACGACCTCGCGGACCCGCTCGACGATCCGCGGCTCCTTCCGGGCGGCCATCGCGATATTCGTCAGTCCCGCCGTGGGGACGAGGGTCACGGTTCCGGGCTCATGGGCCATGACCGTGTCGATGATGAGGTCGACGGCGTGACGCGGATCGAGCTCGAACGCCGGCTTGCGAAGGTCGGGCCCGTCGAGACCCGAATCGCCGTGGATGTCCGGCGCGATCTCGATCGGGCGGACCAGGGGGCGGGAACAGCCGGCCGCGAAGGGGACCCCGGTGATACCGGCGACGGCAGCCACGGACAGTGCGTTGCGTGTGACCTTCTCCAGTGTCTGGTTGCCGACCACGGTCGTCACGGCAAGCAGCTCGATGTTCGGGTTTCCGTGGGCCAGAAGGAGGGCCACTGCGTCATCGTGGCCGGGGTCGCAATCAAGGATGATCTTGCGCGGACTGGATTCATGTGGGGAAAGGGACATGGCGGGGCTCCGCGTCGTCGGGAACTGGGGCTGCTGCAGGCGGCCGGGGGGATCACACGACTGTGACACCGGCAAAGATTCACGTCAAGCGTTTGACGTCAAGCGTTTGACGTCAAGCGTTTCACCCCATGGTGAGGCTGGGCAGGACGCCCCCAGTACAATGCGGCACATGGATACGGCCGACGGCAGTCCGCTTGCCCGCCCCGCAGGCTCCCGGCGCGTGACGGCAGCGATGGTCGCGCGCGAGGCGGGGGTCTCGACCGCCACCGTCTCACTCGTGGTCAGCGGCAAAGCGCGCGGGCGTGTCTCTGCCGCGAACCAGGAGAAGGTCGAGAACGCAGTCGCACGCCTGGGCTACGTGGTGGACACTGCCGGCAGCTCCCTCTCCAAGGGGTTCAGCCCCGTGGTCGTACTCATCGCAACGGACATCACCAACCCCTTCTACGCCGAGCTGATCTCCGCCGCCCGTGCGGCGCTCGGCGATCGGTACGAGCTGTTGTTGTCCGTGAGCGACCCCGGCAGCCCGACCGACCCCGCGAGCATCCCCCGCCTGATCTCGCAGCGCCCAGCAGGCTTCCTCATCGACGCCCCGAACGCGGAGCTGGTCGCGAGCCTTCCCGCCGGAACACGGGCCGTTCTGCTGGACGCCCCGGGGCTCAGCACCACCTGGCCCACCGTCAACCTCGACGTAGCGGGCGGCGCAGCCGAGTTGGCCCGTCATCTCGCGGACCTCGGCCACCGGCGCGTCGCCTACCTCGACAGCGTCGTCGAGGTGGAGACCTTCCGGGTACGGCGCGAGGCGTTTTGCGACACGGCAGCGGATCTGGGGCTCGAGGCCTGCTATCAGGCCAGCTCGCTCACCGCTGTCGACGATGCCGCCAGTGTCTTCGCCAGAGTCTGGCCCGCGTGGCAGGCGGCCGGCATCAGCGCGGTGGTCGGCTGCACCGACACCCACGCATACGGGATCCTTGCAGCCGCCCGCGTGGCCGGCGTGAGTGTCCCCGATGCACTCGCCGTCGCCGGCTTCGACGACCTCCCGTATTCGCGCCACATGAGCCCGAGCCTTACAAGCGTGAGCCTCCCCGCCCGCGAACTCGGCGACGCGGCGGGCAGGGCTCTGCGCGCGATCATCGACGGCGGGGACCCCGGAGACCACCAAGTCATGCTGACAAGCAGACTCATCCGCCGGGACTCGACCGTACCGGCGCCAACCCGCTGACGGGACTCACTCCCGCTCGCTACAACTCACGTCAACGCAGCAAACCAACAGCAGCTCGCAACCCCACCTGGGGATATAGGCGAACCCACGCGAGTCAGTAGTCCTGGGCGTGAAGCCGGCCGGCTTCGTCAGCGAGACGATCGCCCTGGACGAGGTCGAGGCGGCGTTCGAGAAGATGCACCGCGGTGAGGCCCTGCGTTCGGTGGCGCTCCTGTGACGGCGCGGAACAGTCGCCCCGGAAACGACGGAACGCCCGCCTGGGGACCCGGCAACCTGTCGCGGAAGTGGAACGGGTCCGCGGGCCCAGACCGCTGGGGTGTGCCGCATCTTCCAAGCTCACGTCGCGTTGCCCTCACTGCTCCCCATGCCTTCGCTGCTGTGTGAGTGGGGGAGGGATTGGCCCCATGGCGGCCGGACCGGCAAGAGCGAACTCAGGCGCGCCAACCGTAGCGGCGCTCGGGTCTGCCGGCGGCTCCGTACCGCAAGGACACCTCGGCGCGGCCGGTGTCGTTGAAGTATTCGAGGTAACGGCGGGCGCTGACCCGGGAGATGCCGGTCAGGGCCGCACACTCGGCGGCGGACAGCGTTCCGTCGGTACCGCGCAGTGTGCGTTCGATCAGCTCTGCGGTCTCCACGCTCATGCCCTTCGGCAGTGCGACACTCGACGCCGACAAGCCGGCCCCGGTCAGTACCCGGTCCACGTCGGCCTGACCTCTGACGACTGTGGTGAGCAGGCTGTTGCGCTGGGCGGCGTACCGTACGAGGCGGGGACGCAGGTCTTCGAAGTCGAACGGCTTCAGCAGGTAGTTGACCACGCCCTGGCGGACGGAGCGGCGGACCACGTCGGTCTCGCGCGAGGCGCTGATCACCATGACGTCACAGTCGTGCCCGGCGGTCCGCAGGCGTGGAATGACGTCCAGGCCGAACATGTCCGGAAGGTAGAGGTCGAGCAGGACCAGGTCGGGGCGCAGCTCGCCGACGGCCGTGATCGCCTGCTCGCCGGTGTTCGCCGTGCCGACGACCCGGAAGGGCTCGACGCGGTCGACGAAGTTCTGGTGGACACTTGCCACCATGAAGTCGTCGTCGACGACCAGTACGTCGATCATCGGGAGGCTCCTTCCGGTACCGCGCCGGCCAGGTTGCCGACGGACATCCTCGCGGTGAACATGGCGCCGTCGGGCGTGTTGGTCACCGCGACCTCGCCGCCGCGGCGCTCGCAGACCAGCCGGGTGAGCGCCAGCCCGATACCGCGATCCCCCTCCTGGGCAGCCTTCGTGGTGAAGCCGTGCAAGAAGACTTCCTGGGCGAGCTCGGGCGCCACGCCGGGGCCTGAGTCGCGCACCACGATCTCCACGCTGGATGCGTCCTGCCGCAATTCGACCTCCACCCAGGCATCGTGGCCGTCGTCGCCCGCCGTCGCGGCGTCGACGGCGTTGTCGACGAGGTTGCCGATCACTGTCGCCACGTCCACCGAGTCCTCCGGCGCCAGCCGGTCGAGCGCCGTATGCTCCGAGACGCGCAGCACGACCTTCCGTTCGGCCGCGAGCGAGGACTTCGCCATCAACAGAGCGCTGACGGCCATGTCGCGAACCCGCCTGGTCAGGGTCGTGTCCAGCGAATGGCGGTGTCGGCTCAGCGCGCGGACGTACTGCACCACCTCGTCGTGCTTACCGATCTGGATCAGCCCGGAAATCGTGTGGAGCTGATTGGTGAACTCGTGGGCCTGCGCGCGCAGTAGCTCGGCGGAGCTGCGGAACGATCCGATCTCGCGTTCCAGTTGCGCCAGTTCGGTACGGTCCCGCAAGGTCGTGACCGAGCCGAGCTGGCGGCCGTCCTTGGTGACGGTCATCCGGTTCATCACCAGAACCCGACTCCGGCGTATGACGACTTCGTCACGACGCTCGGCTGTGTCACTGGGGGATCCGGCGAGTACGTCGTGCAGTCGGCCCTCGATCCGGAGGTCGGTCAGGCTCATCCCCACACAGTGCTCGGGCAGATCGAGCAACCGCCTGCCGACCTCGTTCACCAGGGTGAGCCGCAACTGCGGGTCGAGGGCGATCACGCCTTCTGCGATCCCGTACAGCATTGCCTCGCGGTGCTCGGCGAGCCCTGCGATCTCGCGTGGCTCCAACCCGAGGGTCTGGCGTTTGGTACGCCGGGCCAGCAGCCACGATCCGATCAGGCCGAGTCCGCTCGCAATGCCGAGGTAGGCGAGCAGATACGATGACGCGCCATTCAGCCGCTGCCAGACCGTCGGTGACGCCTCACCGATCATCACCGTGCCGAGATGTCGGCCGAGGTTGGGTTGAGCCGCTTTGAGCACCGGCACCTGGGCCACCAGCTCGTGGGCACCGTCCAGGACCAGCTTGCCTGACCAGCCGCGGGCCTGGGCGACGCCGGGGCCGAGCGGCAACCTGGTACCGATCGCTGTGGGATTCGTGGAGCTGACAATCCTGCCGCTGCTGTCGGCGACCGTCACGGACGTGACACCCGACTGGGTCAGCGTGGTCTGGACGAGCGGGGCGAGCGTCTCACCCGACGCCGGCCGGCCGAGCTGGCTGGACATCAAGGGGTTGCCGGCCAGCTGCTCGGCCAGCGCGGTGACCCGGCGTCCTTCGACCCGGTTGAAGGTCGCTTCCGACTGGGCCAGTGAGACGGCGGCGACCGCCAGCAGCACCACCACGACGATGGCGAGCTGGAGTACCAACAGCTCGCCCGCGAGGGTATGGCGGCGAAAAGTTACGACCACAATTAACTCAATCTTCAATGCTGACACAACACAGACGTGGCGTCTGCCGAGTCGCACAATCATGGCGTCCGACTGCCGGAAGTGAAAGAGACAAGCCATGAGAACTCGCAGAGCTGCTGTCGTCAGTGCGCTGGCCGCCATGTCCATGCTCGCGGTAGGCGCCTGCGGCGCCACCGCGGAGAAGAAGGAGGGGACGGGCAAGAGCGACGAGCCCGTCACCGGCCTGCGGATCATGGTCCCCAACACCCCGGGCGGTGGGTATGACACCACGGCGCGGACGGCGGCCAAGGTGATGGAGGACACCAAGATCGCGTCCGGAATTCAAGTGTTCAATCTTCCGGGCGCCGGCGGCACGGTCGGTCTGCAGCGCACCGTGAACGAAAAGGGCAACGGCAAGCTCACGATGCAGATGGGGCTGGGAGTCGTCGGTGCTGCGTACGCCTCGAAGTCGAAGGCGACGCTCTCCCAGACCACGCCGATCGCCAAGTTGATGGAGGAAGCGGGCGCGATTGTCGTGCCCAAGAGCTCTCCGTACAAGACGATCGACGATCTCGTCACCGCCTGGAAGAAGAACCCCAAGAGCATCGCTGTCGGGGGCGGCTCCTCGCCCGGCGGACCTGACCACCTGCTTCCGATGCAGCTCGCCAAGACGGTCGGCATCGACCCGAAGAAGGTCAACTACATCGGCTACGACGGCGGTGGTGAGCTGCTTCCGGCGATCCTCGGCAACAAGATCGCCTTCGGTGCCAGCGGTTTCGGCGAGTTCCTCGACCAGATCGAGGCGGGTCAGGTGCGGGTGCTCGCGGTGACCAGCGAGAAGCCGATCGACGCCCTCAAGGATGCCCCGACACTGAAGTCTTCGGGTATCGACATGGTCTTCACCAACTGGCGCGGAATCGTCGCCCCGCCCGGCATCAGCGACGCCGACAAGAAGGTCTGGATCGACTCGCTGACCGCGATGCACGGCTCCAAGGAGTGGAAGGCTGAGCTGACCAAGCACGGCTGGACCGACGCGTTCACCACAGGCGACGAGTTCGCCACCTACCTGACGGAACAGGACAAGGCCGTTGCCGGCATCCTCGCAGAGCTCGGCCTGGCATGAGCCTGGACGTCGATGAGCGCACCGACTCGGGTTCCCGCCGGCCCTCGGGCTCGGACCGCGCACAGTACGGTGTGTGCGCGTTCCTCGCCCTGCTGGGCGTACTGGTGATCGTCGATGCCACTGGGATCGCACACACGACGAGCAGCACCGACCCGATCGGGCCGCGCACGGTACCGGTGCTCCTCGGCGTACTGCTCGTCGTGATCGCCCTGGTGTACACCGTCGACGTCGCGCGGGGCGGCCGTGCCGAACCGGAGGCCGGCGAAGACGTCGACCTGACGAATCCGATCGACTGGCGCACAGTGCTGCTGTTGATCGGCGCGTTCGTCGTCAATGCGGTGTTGATCGAACCCCTCGGCTGGGTGATCAGCGGGGCCCTCCTGTTCTGGGGAACAGCCTTCGCCCTGGGCAACCGGCACTACCTGCGCAATCTGGCGATCGCGGTAGCGCTGTCGCTGATCACCTTCTACGCCTTCGCGATCGGGCTCGGCGTCAATCTCCCGGCCGGCGTGCTGCAAGGAATCCTGTAATGGACAACCTGAATCATCTGCTCGAGGGGTTCGCGCACGTCGTCACCCCGATGAACCTTCTGCTGGCGTTGATCGGCGTCACGATCGGCACGGCGGTCGGGGTCCTGCCCGGCATCGGCCCGGCCATGACCGTGGCCCTGCTACTGCCGGTGACGTACGGAATGGAGCCGACCCAGGCATTCATCATGTTCGCCGGCATCTTCTACGGAGGCATGTACGGCGGTTCGACCACCTCGATCCTGCTGAATACGCCAGGCGAATCGTCCTCGGTCGTCACGGCCATCGAGGGCAACAAGATGGCCAAGGCCGGCCGGGCGGCGCAGGCGCTCGCCACCGCGGCGATCGGATCCTTCGTCGCCGGAACGATCGGCACTCTGCTGCTGGTGCTCGTTGCCCCGCTCGTGGTGGACTTCGCGATCGGCCTCGGCGCACCGGACTACTTCGCGATCATGCTGCTGTCCTTCATCGCGGTCACCGCAGTACTCGGCTCGTCGCGCATCCGCGGGTTCGCCTCGCTGCTCGTCGGCCTGGTGATCGGGATTGTCGGAATCGACTCGGTCTCCGGGCAGCAGCGGCTCACCTTCGGCGTCCCCCAGCTCGCCGACGGCATTGATGTGGTGGTGGTCGCCGTCGGCATCTTCGCCGTCGGCGAAGCCCTCTGGGTTGCGGCGCATCTGCGGCGTAAGCCCGCAGGGGTGATTCCCGTCGGCGTGCCGTGGATGGGCCGGGAGGACTGGAAACGGTCCTGGAAGCCATGGCTGCGCGGCACCGTCTTCGGCTTTCCCTTCGGGGCCATGCCGGCCGGTGGCGCGGAGATCCCGACGTTCCTGTCGTACGCCACAGAGAAAAAGCTGACCAAGCACCCAGAGCAGTTCGGCAAGGGGGCGATCGAGGGAGTTGCCGGCCCGGAGGCAGCGAACAACGCGTCCGCGGCGGGCACCCTGGTGCCGATGCTCGCCATCGGGCTGCCGACGAACGCGACCGCCGCGGTCATGCTCGCGGCATTCCAGTCGTACGGCATCCAGCCCGGCCCTCTGCTGTTCGAGCGCGAGTCGGGGCTTGTCTGGGCGCTGATTGCCAGCCTGTTCATCGGCAATCTGCTGCTGCTCCTGCTGAATCTTCCGCTTGCGCCGGCCTGGGCCAGGCTGCTGCGGATACCGCGCCCCTATCTGTACGCGGGGATTGTGTTCTTCGCGTCGATGGGTGCCTACGCGGTCAACGCCCAGCCCTTGGACCTGTTCCTGCTCCTGACGCTGGGGCTGATCGGTTTCGGGATGCGGAGATTCGGGCTGCCGGTGCTGCCGCTGATTGTCGGCGTGATCCTCGGCCCCCGCGCGGAACTGCAGGGCCGGCGATCGCTTCAGCTGTCGGGCGGCGAACTGTCCGGTCTGCTGGGCGGACCGGTGTCCTATGTGATCTACGCGGTGATCGTGCTCGTACTGGCCTGGCCGCTGGTCCGCCGGCACATCGTGCGTCCGTTCGTTCAGTAACGGGCCTGAAAGGGGCAGTCATGACGGTACTGGTTGGATATGTGCCCTCGCCGGAAGGAGAGGCGGCCCTGCGCGCGGGAGTCGACGAGGCCCGCACCCGGGGCGAGAACCTGCTGGTGATGAATGCCTCGCGAGGAGACGCGTACGTCGACCGCGGCTTCGCACAGCAGAAAGACCTCGACCATGTCCGACGGGACCTGACCGAGCTGGGTGTCGACTTCGACATACGCCAGGTGGTCGGCGGGCGCGATGCTGCCGAGGAGATCGTCGAGCTGGCGGGGTCGCCCGAGGTCTCCCTGGTGGTGATCGGGCTGAGGCACCGCAGCGCGGTCGGCAAGCTCCTCCTGGGATCCTCGGCGCAGCGGATCCTCCTGGATTCGCCGTGTCCGGTCCTCGCGGTGAAAGCAGATTCCTGACATTCCGTCGCCTCGGGGTGCGTCCTGGCCAACCATGCACGAGTTCGTCAGCGCCCCCCTCTACACGATTGGGTACCAGTGGTTCTGAAAACCTTCGGCTGGTCGTTCGCTGTCACCGCACTCGGTCTGGTCGCAGCGGTGCTCTACGGCGGGTGGACCGCGTTCGGGGTCGTCTTGATCCTGTCCATCCTCGAGATCTCGCTGTCCTTCGACAACGCGGTGGTCAACGCCGGAGTCCTGAAGAAGATGAGTGCCTTCTGGCAGAAGATCTTCCTCACGGTTGGTGTGCTCATCGCTGTGTTCGGTATGCGGCTGGTCTTCCCCGTCGTGATCGTCGCCGTCAGCGCGAAGATGGGGCCCATCGAAGCGGTCGACCTGGCATTGAACGATGCCGAGCGCTACGAACAGTTGGTCACCGACGCGCATCCGTCGATCGCGGCCTTCGGCGGGATGTTCCTGTTCATGATCTTCCTCGACTTCGTCTTCGAGGAGCGTGACATCAGGTGGCTGGCCTGGCTGGAGCGGCCGCTGGCCAAACTCGGCAAAATCGACATGCTGTCGGTCTGCATCGCCCTGATCGTGCTGCTCATCAGCTCGATGACCTTCGCGGTCAACGCCCACCAGCACGCCGGGCACGCGGACAAGGCTCAGACCGTGCTGATCTCCGGTATCGCCGGTCTGATCACGTATCTGGTCGTCGGGGGCCTCTCCGGCTTCTTCGAGAACAGGCTCGAGGAGGAAGAGGAGCGAGAACACGAGGCCGAGGAAAAGGCGAAGAAGGCGGGCAAGCCCGTCCCGGCCGTCGTGATGGTCGGCAAGGCCGCGTTCTTTCTGTTCCTCTACCTCGAAGTCCTCGACGCGTCCTTCTCCTTCGACGGCGTCATCGGCGCCTTCGCCATCACCAACGACATCGTACCGATGGCGCTCGGTCTCGGCATCGGCGCCATGTACGTCCGCTCTCTCACGGTCTACCTCGTCCGCCAAGGCACCCTGGACGACTACGTCTACCTGGAGCACGGCGCGCACTACGCGATCGGCGCGCTCGCCGTGATCCTGCTCGTCACCATCCAGTACCAGATCAATGAGATCATCACGGGTCTGGTCGGCGTGGTGCTGATCGGCTGGTCGTTCTGGTCCTCGGTGCGGCGCAACAAGGCGCTCGCCGCAGAGGAGTTGCAGCCGCAGGAAGCTCTCACCGGGGTGTGACCCAGACAAGCCTTAGGAACCGGTCACGGTCGCGTTGAGGGCTTCACTTGGCTGCTGAGCCGAGACTCCTCAGGTGGAACCTGGTCCAGAGAGTTGGATCCAAGGATCTTGGTGCCGGTTCCGAGGGCGCAGGCAACTGCGTGGGGAGGCCCACTCCCGCACCGTCGAACACCAGCCGGATCGCTGCACGAGGTTTCGGCCGGGCGTCACCGGGCTGCCCCTGGTGGCGGTGAGTTGGGCGCTCCTGCGGGTGCTCAGCCGGCCACTGCCTCCTGCTGAGGCTCGACGGCAGCAGGCTCCGAGACGTCCGTCGTGGTGTAGAAGACGGACGAGCCCTGCTTGCTGCGCTGAGCCTGGCTCTTGGCGACCAGCCCTTCGAGGGTGGTACGCACAACGGTGGTCTTGACGCCGCGGTCAGGGTGGGCCTGCGTGAGCGCGGCGGAGATTTCGGCGGCGGAACGCGGCTCGCTCTGCTGCTCCAGGTGACCGCGGATCAGGTTGACGAGGGTCGGCTTGGCGTCTGTCTTGGGTGCCTTCGCGGACGGTGCCTTCACGGATGAGGCCTTCGCGGACGGTGCCTTCGCGGACGAGGCCTTTGCGGATGAGACCTTGGAGGCGCTCTTCTTGGATGCCGTCGCCTTGGCACTCGTGGCGGCCGCCTTCTTCGGCTTGCTCTGCTGGGGTTCGGCCGTGGCCTGGCGCGGAACGGCCGGCGTGGCCGTGGTGTCTGCCTCGCCGACGGGGCTCGCGCCGCCGAGCGCCTCCTGGATGTTCACCAGCACGGAGTGGTCGTGCTGCAGGGCACCCAACTGCTCCTGCAGCGCCTCGATTTCCCCGCCGATACGCTCCTGCTCCTTGACATTGCGCTCAAGGTCACCCGTCACCTGGGCGATGTACTGCGACGTCAGTCCTGTGGTGTGGGCCTGAATTTCAGACATGTCATGGGCCTTTCTGCAGCTCGCGGGTACGGCTGTGAAAACCACGAACCCGGTCCACGAGCGGGTGGAGGCAGGTGCTCCGTCTGCGCTGACTGGGACACCCGCAGGGCAAAACTGCCGCAATGTGCAGCAGTGTCTAGAGATAGTACTCACGAGTAGAGCCCTGATGTGCCAGTCGAGTGATGTCTCACTCTTTACTTTAGGGTGAGGAACCAGCAAATGCGGGGCATCCAACGATGACACTGACCGGGGCACTGTCACTGCTGATGCGCCGTGCGGCCTGTGGGTGCCGACGATCCTGTCACCTGTGCTGAGCTGCGGCCTCAGGGTCACGACGTGATCACTTCGAGGGTGTTCGCAAGCCCGTCGACGCACGCTTGGGCATCGTGACGTTCCGTCTGGTCTACCGACTCGGCTGCTCGGCTGGCTGCGCCTGCTGGCCCGCTCCTCCGCGGCCAAGGATGTCGAGATACTGGTGCTCCCGCACCAGCCGGCCGTCCTGCAGCGCAGCGGCCCCAAGTCGGCCTTCACCCGCAGGGACCGCGCCGTGCTCGCCGCCCTGCTCCGATTGCTGAGCAAGCGTCACCGTTCGGCGCTGAAGTTGCTGGCACCCCGCGTACCGTGCTGCGCCGGCACGCGAGGCCCTCGACCACGCCCCGATCCTGGGCGAGGACCACGCCAGGAAAGTCCTGACCGACTAGCCAGGACCACTACACCGGACATCGGCCGCACCGATCCCGGCAGCAGCTACCGCCCAGCGCGACCGAGCAGCCCGCAATCGTGTACGGCCTCGATGACCGAAGGCTGCTCCGCACCTGGGTCCTCGGCGGCATCATCAACGAGTATCGAGCCCTACAGGGTGGGTCAGTCGGCGAAGCGGCGGACGTAGCGTTTCTGCCAGGGGGTTTCGACGGCGTGGTGGTCGTAGTTCTGGCGTACGAAGTCCACTGCGTGACCGGCTGGGACTCCGTCCAGGACAGCGAGGCAGGCCAGGGCTGTGCCGGTGCGGCCACGGCCGCCGGCGCAGGCGATCTCGACGCGTTCGACAGCGGCACGAGCCCAGGCCTCACCGAGGATGGCTTGGGCCTGGGTGTGGCTGCTTGGCAGCCAGAAGTCCGGCCAGCGCAGCCACTGGACTTCCCAGGGTGCCTCGGGGGGCTGCTTGCCGAGCAGATGGACGGCGTAGGCAGGCGTCGGACCGGCCGGGACTGGCCGGCGAAGCCCGCGGCCACGGACCAGACGCCCGGAGGGAAGCCGCAGCACGCCAGGGTCAGTGACGCTCCATGTCGCGGTCACCCCTGCCGGGCCCACTGGTACTCCGAGATCGTGTCGACGAAGAAGCTCTCCTCGCCCTGCGCGGACGGCTGGGCCTCGCGCTGCCGCTGGAGCGTCACCACATCGGCCAAGCCAGTCTCCACCGGCTGCCGAGCAGGGACCGTCTCGGCTGCCGACGGCGGGACGAGCGTCAGGACGCGAGTTTCAGAATCTGTCACGAGGCGGCAGATTACAGCAGCCACACGCAGATGCCGCAAGCTGCTCGCAGATTCCTGGAGAGCACGAAGCGGCGTTCGGACAGGCCATTGACCTGCTGAGATGCACCAACACTCGCAGACAGCGCCACGAACCAGAACCGGTCCGCGGGCTTGTAGCGGACCGGTCCCTTCAACTGCTCGCGCAGCACGGCGTTCTCGTGTCGCAGCACGAGCAGCTCGGCGTCCTCGGAGGTGTTGCGGCGCAGCAGCACCGCCGGCTCGGACAGCAACTTCCGAGTCACCTTGTACACCAGCGAAACGATCACGCAGAGATGGTGCCAGGGCGCACCCGTCTGGTTGCCGTCCTCGCCTGCAGCGATGACTTTTCGAGCCCTGCAGGTTCGGGCTGCTGACGGACAAGCGGATGCGGCGAGGCGCCCACGAGAACGTCCAGGTCCTGGAGAAGGACATACGTAAATGGCTCAAGATCTGGAACGAAGGCCCGAAGCCTTTCGTCTGGACGGAGACCGCGGACGAGATCCTTGAACGCCTCACCGGATATCTGAACCGAATTCCGGACTCAGGACGCTAGTGCGAGGACACGCCTGCGGCAAGATCCTCTTCTTCGGCAGGGCGGGCCAGGCGGGAGTGCTTGATGCTGTAGCCGAAGTAGATCGCGGCGGCGCCGGCGAGCCAGACGCCGAACATCAGGAACGTGCCGGAGTGGAGGCCGTAGACCAGGTAGAGACAGAAGGCGATGCTGAGGATCGGGGTGAGCGGGTAGCCGGGGACCTTGAAGCCCCGGTTGAGACCGGGCTGGCTGCGACGCAGGATGATCACGCCGGCCGAGACGACGGTGAAGGCGACCAGAGTGCCCAGGCTGGTGAGGTCGGTGAGGGCGTCGAGAGGGACGAACGCCGCGAGGAGCGCGACTCCGACTCCGACCACGACGGTGTTCCAGGCGGGTGTGCCCGTGCGGGGCCACACACGTGCGAAGCGCTGCGGCAGCATGCCGTCGCGGCCCATGGAGAACAGGATGCGCGTCTGGCCGTAGAGCTCGACCAGGGTGACGCTGAAGATGGAGATGATGGCACCTGCGGCAAGCACCAGGGCGGGCCAGCCGTGGCCGGTGACGTCCTGCAGGATCTGGGCGAGTCCGGCCTCCTGGCCGGCGAAACGGTTCGAGGGCTGCGCGGCGACCGCTGCGAGCGCAACACCGATGTAGAGCAGCGTGACCACGGCCAGAGTGATGAGGATTGCCAGCGGCATGGTGCGCCGAGGGTTCTTGGTCTCCTCGCCGGCTGTAGAGACGGCGTCCAGGCCGATGAATGAGAAGAAGATGCTTGAGGCGGCCATACCCACTCCTGCGACACCGTGCGGGGCGAACGGAGTGAGGTTGCCCGCTCGGAACGCGCTCAGCGCCACAGCGACGAACAGGACCAGAATGGTGATCTTGACGCCGACCATGATCGCGTTGACGCGCGCGGATTCGCTGGCGCCGCGGATCAGCAGGATGCAACACAGCACAACCAGGACGACGGCAGGGAGGTTGAAGTAGCCCCCCGAGCCCGGTGGGGCGGCGAGGGCGTCGGGAATGGTGACACCGAAGGTCAGGTCGAGGAGCTTGTTGAGGTATTCGCCCCAGCTCACGGCAGTGGCGGAAGCGGCGACTCCGTACTCGAGCAGGAGGCAGGCACCGACACCGAAGGCTATGCCTTCGCCCATGGTGGCGTAGGCATAGGAGTACGAGGAACCGGCCACGGGAATGGTGGAAGCCAGCTCGGCGTAACAGATACCCGTCAGCCCTGCGGTGATGGCGGCGAGAACGAAGGAGATCAGGACGGCGGGGCCGGCCTCGGGTACCGCGGTGTTGAGGACGAAGAAGATGCCGGTGCCGACCGTACAGCTGATGCCGATCGCGGCCACCTGCCACAGTCCGATGGAGCGCCGCAGGTGAATGCCGGATCGCCCGCCGTGCTCGGGAGCGCCGGGAGGCAGCGCGCCTGATTCGCTCTCCGCGATCAGGGTCGCGACGGGCTTCTTGCGCAGCAGTGGGTTGACTGCCTTGGTGGTGCTGTTGCCTTGCATGTGCACCTTCCTTCGAGGGAACTGTGAGCGGTGAACTACATGGATTCCGCGCCGGGATGACGCGAGCCTGGTGGTCCTGCTGCGGTGGGACGCGGTAGGCCGGACGTGTAGCGGAGAAGAGAAACAGCAGCGTGAGCCTGAGCGGTGGACGAAGGCCGCCGCGGAGGCGGATCACACCGGGTGGGGCAGGTCGGGGAAAGCCTGGGGAACGCCGCCCGACATATTGGCGAGCAGAGTCGGCGTACGTGATGGGCCGGGGCGTCTCGAAGGAGCCGCGTTCGTCGATGACGATGTCGATGAGTAGGGCGATCGCATCGAGCGGGGGAGGGGGGAGGTCCTCGCGACGTACGACCTCGAACGCGGACCGCCTCAGGATCATGGCGGCACCGATGTCCATGTCGGCCTGGGTCGGCTCGAGGGTGTCGGGCAGCGAAAAGAGAAGTCGGCAAGTCGATGACCGCTCCGGCCAATGCTGACGTCATATGCGCCAGAGGGAGAGTTCTTCCAGCCATGCCGGGGAGCGTAGGTTCCCAGCCATGTAAGGAAAAGCGAATCTTTCCGACAGGTGGCTGTTAGCTGAACTTACGCATCGCATTCTCGCCGGCGTGGACACGTAGCCCTCTGCTGCCCTTCAGTGCGGCCCGTACGGCACTGGCACGGAGAGTTACAGTGGTCGCGCGCCGGGCCGCGGAACGCCTTGGCCCGGGCAGACCGGAAGGTGGCTGGTGTGCTCGATCTGCATCGTCTGATGCTGCTCCGCGAGATCAAGTTCCGCGGAAGCATGAGCGCTGCGGCGCGTAACTTGTCGTACAGCCACTCGGCGGTGTCGCAACAGATGAGCCTCCTGGAGAAGGAGGTGGGCGTCGTCCTTCTGGAGCGGGTGGGCCGTGGGGTCCGGCTTACGGACGCTGCCGAGCAGCTGGTCAGGCACACGGAGTCGGTGCTGGCCATTCTGGAGGAGGCGGAGTCCGACCTCACTGCGGGCCTCGGTGAGATCCGCGGCTCGATCACCATCGCCACCTTCGGAACCGTCGCGCGGGCTGTCATCCCGGAGGCGCTGGCCCGGCTGCGCCAGATGTACCCACAACTGCGCGTGGATTTCGAGCAGTACGAGCCCGAGGAGGGCCTGGCTCGGCTCGCAGGCCGGCGGCTGGACCTGTTGATTGCCGACCACTATCCGGATTCGCCCATGTCAGTGGGTGCGGCGCTGGACACACAACTGATCTATCGGGACCCCGTCGCCGCCTACCTCCCCGCCGGTGCAACCGCCGAGTCCGTTTCCGATCTCGCGCTGTTGCCATGGGTCACGGAGCCCCGCGGCACCGGATCATTCGCGTGGGTGCAACAGACATGTCGCAGCGTGGGATTCGAGCCCGACGTGCGGTATCAGTCCGCGGATGTCCTGTTCCATCTGCGACTTGTGGAAGCGGGCTTGGCGGCGGCTTTCCTGCCCGGCCTGGTCGTCCAGGAATCCGTCGGTGGACTGCAACCCAGTCCACTCTTCCCCAGTACCTATGCACGGGGCATCCATGCCATCTCTCGCGAGGGGAGCCAGAACCGTCCCGCGATCACGGCTTGTAAGGCGGCCATCCGGGACGTCATGACGACGGTGTGCGGCCCGGAGCGCCTTCCGAGCCAGGATATGTAAGTTTCACTGACAGCTCATTGTTCGAAACAGTCGCTTTTTCTTTCATAGGGATGTCTCTACGCTCGCAGTGACGGCCGCTCCTGCGCCGCCGACCCAGCCACACTTGATCTCCGGCGGGTCGATCGCTCCCTCCAAGAGGCACTCATGTCTGCGACACACCTTCCTCTGGCACGCCGTGCACCGAACCTGGTCGGCTCGGTCATCGATTCCTCCACCTCACTGCTGGCCTCCCAGACGCACGACATCGTGCGGTTCGCCATGGGTGCGCCAAGCGACGACCTGATGCCGGTGGGTGTCTTCAATCAGTACTACGGTGAATCCACGCCCGGAAAGTACACATACGGTGCCACCGACGGAGAGCCGGAACTCGTCGAGCAGGTGCTGGCCCTGACACAGCTGCAGGGCATCGAGACCTCCCCGGATCGCATCACGATCACCACAGGTGGCATGCAGGGCCTGGACCTTGCCTGCAAACTGTTCGTCGATCCGGGCGACCTGGTTGTCGTCGAAGGACCGACCTACACCAACGGCATCGCCACCGCACTCAGTTACGGCGCCGAGGTGCTGGAAGCTCCGCTGGACGAGAACGGGCTGGTCGTCGAAGAGCTTCCCGAGCTCATCGCGCGGGCCGGCCGGACGCCCAAGGCGATCTACACCATTCCCACCTTCCAGAACCCGTCCGGAGCCACACTGTCCCGGGCCCGCCGCGAGCAGTTGCTCGAACTGGCCGAGCGTTGGGGATCGGTGATCATCGACGACGATCCCTACGGGCTGCTCCGGTTCGAGGGCGGTCCCGTGCCGAGCTTCACCCAGATCGCGCCGGGCCACCCGCTCGTCTTCTCGGTACGTACCTTCTCCAAAATCCTCGCGCCGGGACTGCGAGTCGGTTGGGTCGATGCGCCCACCGAGTTGCAGCAACTGCTGATCAACGCCAAGCAGGCGATGGACACCTGCACGAATGTTCCGGCGCAGCACCTGGTGGCGAACTTCCTCAAGGACGGCCACCTCGACACGCACCTCCGGTGGGTGAAGGGGCTGTACCAAGAGCGGAAGAACGCCATGCGGGACAGTCTGCGGACTCACTTCGGAAACGGAGTCCGCAGCACCAACCCTGAAGGCGGCTTTTTCCTCTGGCTCGCCTTCGCCGGCGCCTACGCGGACATCCACACACAGAAACTGTTCGAGCCTGCCCTGCGGCACGGCGTCGCCTGCATTCCCGGACCGGCCTTCTCCACGACCGGCGCCTTCAGCGACGCTTTGCGGCTGTGCTTCGCCACCTCTTCGCCAGAGCGCATCGACGAGGGCGTCGTCCGGCTCAAGCGGGCTGCCGACGAGATGCTGGAGGGCATAGCATGAGCAGAACTTCTCTCCCGGCCCCTTCCGTCGCCGTCGTTACGGGAGCGACCTCAGGGATCGGCGCGGCCACCGCTGAACGACTGCACCAGGACGGCTTCCATGTCGTGGTGACTGGTCGGTCGCAGGAGCGGGGCAAGGCCGTCGTTGCCGAACTGGGCCCGCGTGCCCACTTCCTCGAGGCCGACCTCACGTCGGACGGTGAGCCGGACCGCCTCCTGCGGCACGTCGCCGACCACGTCGGACGCGTGGACATCGTG
Organism: Streptomyces sp. NPDC057565; assembly: GCF_042801455.1. NCBI lineage: Bacteria > Bacillati > Actinomycetota > Actinomycetes > Kitasatosporales > Streptomycetaceae > Streptomyces > Streptomyces sp. NPDC057565. Next base: position 28,926 of record NZ_JBHVFU010000049.1, read on the forward strand.
GTCAACAACGCTGCACAGGACCACACCGGGGATCTCCTCGACGTCCCCGTCGCTGAGATACGCAGCACGTTCGAGATCAACACCATCGCCGCGATCACCGTGTTGCAGGCGGCAGGCCGCCTGATGCGGGACAACGGCGGTGGCTCGATCATCAACATCACGTCCCGGCTGGCTTCCATCGGTGTGCCGACGATGGCCATCTACAGCGCCAGCAAGGGCGCCATCAAGGCCCTGACCACCGCAGCGGCTGTCGAGTTGGCGCCTCACAACATCCGAGTCAACGCGGTGGCGCCCGGCATGACCCGCACGCCGCTGTACGAGACCTGGCTCGCCGCGCAGCCGGACCCGCACGCCACAGCCGCCGGAGTCGTCGACGGCATCCCGCTCGGGCGCCTTGCCAGTCCGGACGACGTCGCTGCTGCAGTCAGCTACCTCGCGTCGCCCGGTGCCGCGTACATCACCGGAACGACGCTGCCCGTCGACGGCGGCTACACCGCACGCTGAGCAACACCGAGCAACCCATCACACTCCTAGCAGGGAGACACCCATGCCCAATGAGACCCCCCCTGTCCTGGACGGACCCGCCCTATGGAGCGCCCAGGCCCACCTCCCCTCCGTCCTCGGCCGCCAGTTGGTGATCGAACGCGGCGAAGGCTGTTACATCTACACCCGCGACGGCCGCCGCCTGTTCGACGGCACCGCCGGCCTGTGGCACGCCAACGTCGGCCACTCCCGCACCGAGCTGGCCGAGGCCGCCTACCAGCAGATGCAGCAGCTGGAGACGTACCACATCTTCGGCCGCTACGTGAACGACCGGGCTCTCGAACTGGCGGAGCGTCTGGCCGCGCTCTCGCCGATCGCCGATGCCAAGGTGATCCTCAACAGCGGCGGCTCCGACGCCATCGACGTCGCCTGCAAGCTGGCCCGCCGCCACTGGCAGCGCGAAGGACGCCCGACCAAGACGATCGTCCTCAGCCGCGAGTTCGCCTACCACGGTCTTCACGCCTACGGCACCAGCATCGCGGGCCTGGACTTCAACCGCGCCGGATACGGCAGCGAGTCCCTCGTGCCCGAAACCGCGCGTGTGTCCACGTACGACATCGCCGCCGTCGAGCGCACCGTGAACGAGATCGGCGCGGACAACATCGCGGCCTTGGTGGCCGAGCCGATTCAGGGCACAGGCGGTGTCATCCCGCCGGCCCCCGGCTACCTCGAAGGCCTGCAGCGCATCTGCCGCGAGAACGACATCCTCCTGGTCGTCGATGAGGTCATCACCGGCTTCGGTCGCACCGGGCACATGTTCGCCTCCGAGCGCTACCGGCTCAAGCCGGACCTGCTCACCTTCGCCAAGGGTGTGACCAGCGGCTACGCGCCGCTGGGCGGAGTGCTCGTGGCCCCCGAGATCTGGCAGCCGTTCTACCGCGACAACTCCGGGACCCCGATCTTCCGGCACGGTGCCACGTACGCGGGCCACGCCACCGCCAGCGCCGTCGCCCTGCGCAACCTCGACCTGCTGGAGCAGGACAAGCTGCTGCCCCGCGTCAGCAAGCTCGAGACGCTCCTGAGCAGCGAACTGACCCGGCTCCAGAGCCACGACGCCGTCACCGACACACGTGTCGCCGGTCTGCTCGGCGGAGTCACGCTGGCCGAGCACCTCAGCGCCGAAGCGATCACGGACCAGCTCATCGAGCGCGGCTTCATCACCCGTCCGCTGCGCGGCAACACCGTCCAGATCAGCCCGCCGTTCACCACCACGGACGACGAGATCAAGCAGCTCGTCGAGGCGCTCTCCGACGTCCTGACCGAGCAGGAAGGCAACTGACCTCCATGACCACTGTTCTGACCGCTGATCAGACCGCAGTGACCGCGTCCGAGAAGGTGCTCGCCCGGCTCAAGCCGGGAGCCGCCGGAGCACGCGGCAGTCTCACCGTCCACGACCCGTTCGACGGTTCCCCGCTCATCGATGTGCCCGACCACGATGCCGAGCAGGCCATCGACGCAGTGGTCCGGGCCGACGAAGCCGGCCGGGCCTGGGCGGCCACGACGCCCCGACACCGGGCGGACGTTCTGCGCCGCTGGTACGAGCTTCTCGTCGCCAACGCCGAGGACATCGCCCTGCTCATCACCCGTGAGATGGGCAAGCCGCTCGCGGAGGCCCACGCCGAGGTGACCTACGGCAGTGACTTCGTCCGCTGGTACGCGGAAGAGGCGGTCCGACCGGCCGGCAACCTGCGTGAGGTGCCGACCGGAGGCGCCCGCCTCTTCACGCGGCGCGCTCCCATCGGGCTGTCCGTGCTGATCACACCGTGGAACTTCCCGCTCGCCATGGCCACGCGCAAGATCGCGCCCGCGCTCGCGGCGGGATGCCCCGCCGTCGTCAAGCCTGCTGCGCTGACCCCGCTCACGACCCTGTTCGCGGTTCAACTGGCCGTTGAGGCCGGTGTCCCCGCCGACCTGGTCCACGTGGTGACCACCAGCGACGCCTCCGGCTTCAGTACCGCCGTGCTGGCGGATCCCCGCGTGCGCAAGGTGTCCTTCACCGGTTCCACGGGCGTCGGCAAGGTGCTGCTGAGGCTGGCCGCCGACAACGTCCTCAAGAGCTCGATGGAACTCGGCGGCAACGCGCCGCTTCTCGTGTTCGACGACGCCGACCTGGACCGTGCCGTGGACGGTGCCGTGGCCGCGAAGCTGCGCAATGGCGGCCAGTCGTGCATCGCCGCCAACCGGATCCTGGTGCAGGACGGAATCGCCGACGCGTTCACCGAAGCCCTGGCCGAGCGCCTTGCCTCCGTGCGCCTGGGCAGTGGGCTGGCGCCTGGAGTCCAGCTCGGTCCCGTCATCGACGACCGCGCGGTCGCCCGGCTCAGCGGCCTCGTCGAAGACGCCACCCAGCGTGGAGCGAAGCTGCTGACGGGCGGGTCCGCACCTCAGGGTCCCGGAACGTTCTTCGAGGCCACGGTCCTGGACGAGGTGCCCGCGGACGCAGATGTGGTGACTACGGAGATCTTCGGACCGATCGCTTCAGTCCAGCGCTTCTCCACCGAGGCCGAGGCCGTCGCCCGGGCGAACGACACCGAGTTCGGCCTGGCGGGATACGTCTTCACCCAGGACCTCGACCGTGCCTTCAACGTGGCCGACCGGTTGGCGACCGGCCTCGTCGGCATCAACCAGGGCGTCCCCTCCAACGCCGCGGCCCCGTTCGGCGGCGTCAAGCAGTCCGGCCTCGGCCGCGAGGGAAGCGGCGAGGGCCTGGAGGAGTACCAGGAGATCCGCTTCTACAACCTCGCGCTCCGGCCGACCGACTGAGACCCATCCACTCGCCACTTCACCGGCGAGTCATTCCGCGAGAAACGAGAAACAAGCATGCGCGTTGGCGTTGTCAAGGAGATCAAGACCAAAGAGGCCCGCGTCGGCCTCACCCCCGCCGGAGCGGCGGTGCTGGTCGCGGATGGCCACGAGGTCCTCGTGGAGCAGGGCGCGGGTGTCGGCGCCGGCTTCGACGACCACCTGTACGAGCAGGCGGGCGCCAAGCTCACCTCGCGGGAAGATACCTGGAACGACAGTGAGCTCCTCGTGAAGGTCAAGGAGCCCATCGCCTCCGAGTACGGCTTCCTTCGCGAGGATCTGACCCTCTTCACCTACCTACACCTGGCAGCGGACCGCCCGCTGACCGAGGCGCTCCTCGGCGCGGGCACCCTGTCGATTGCGTACGAGACTGTCCAGGACGCCACCGGGCTGCCCCTGCTGACCCCCATGAGTGAGATCGCGGGACGACTTGCCGCCCATGCTGCGGCGACCTACCTCACCGCGCCAGAAGGTGGCCCCGGTCTGCTGCTCGGAGGGTCGCCGGGCGTCACGCCTGCCCGCGTCGTGGTGATCGGCGGCGGCGTCGTCGGTACCCAGGCCGCCCTGCTCGCGCTCGGCATGCAGGCAGAGGTCACCATTCTCGACACCTCTGCCCGCCGTATCCGCGAACTCGAGGCGCTCTTCGGCGGACGCGCCCGGGTCGTGGTCTCCGACCCCGAGTCCCTTGCCCGCGAACTCGCCCAGGCCGACGTCGTCATCGGCGCCGTCCTGGTGCCCGGCGGAGCGGCGCCCAAGGTCGTACGCCGCACGGACCTCGGGCTGCTCAAGCCCGACGCTCTGCTCATCGATGTCGCCATCGACCAGGGCGGCGCCTTCGAGTCGTCCCGCCCCACCACCTACGCCGACCCCATCTACATCGAGGAGGACATCCGGCACTACTGCGTCGCCAACATGCCCGGCGGCGTTCCGCAGACCTCGACCCGCGCCCTGACCAACGCCACGTTCCCCTACCTCCGCCGTCTTGCCGCCGACCCCGCCGACGCGATCGTCGGCGACCCGGCTCTTGCTCTGGGCGTGAACACCCGAGACGGAAAACTGACACACCACGCGGTGGCCCTCGCTTTCGCGGACCTCCCGCAGCAGGACTGACCTGATCCCGGCCCACGAGACGGATCCACCGGTCCACCCAACCCGATTCAAGACCGCGTGCCGCCCGTGGGCCGTGCACGGCGGGGCATGCCCGGCTGACCACGGACCCGTAGCCGGACATGCCCCGCCCGATGTTCCGCACCTGTCCAGGCCTTCCATCTCAGGATGTTGGAGGCCGGTCTGGTGGCTGCCGCCCTGCCCAAGGGTTGTCCCGTAATCCCTGGCGGGCGCATGACGACAGCTAGGGCACCTCGCTGCGTTGTCGGAACGCCCGAATACGCCCGGTCACCCTCAGTCGTGTGTTCCATCGTTCTGCATTTCGGTCGGTGGGCTCTGCGCATTTCGGCAGCGAGATGAAACCACCACGAGAAGAGTGCATAGAGTGCATGCTGTCCTGGCTGCGACCCCGCCCGTCCTGGCCCTGGTCCTCATTCTGTCCCGGCGCTTTTGCCCGGAAGGTGTGGCGGCGGCCATCCTCGTTCTGTCGGTCGTCATAGCGGTCACGGCTTTCGGCGCGAGATTTTCCGATTTCGCAGGCGAATATGTGGATATCTCTCCCACTCTGCTGGAAGTGGTCCTCATCCTCCTCGGCGGGACGCTGCTGAACAAGCAGTTGACGGCCGTCGGCGCCTACGAGCTTGTCGCGGACTGGATTCAGCGATTCAGCGCCGACCGGTCGCGGTCGGTTCTGCTCATTTGTCTCGGAATCACGCCGTTCGCGGAGTCGGTGACGGGATTCGGTATCGGTATCGTCGTGGCGATTCCCCTGCTGCTGGGGCTCGGCTTCACCCGGTTCCAGGCGGCTGCGCTGGGACTGTTGGGGCTTGTGCTCGTGCCATGGGGCGCCCTGGCCCCCGGCACTCTGGTGGCATCCGAGCTGACGGGAGTGGGGTTCGACCGGCTGGGCATGGATTCGGCCCTGCTGACGCTGCCGGTCTTGTTGCTGACGGGGCTGGCAGCGTTGCTGATCGGCTGCGGTCGGCGTATGGCGCTGCGCAGACTGCCTGAACTGCTGGTCGTGGCAGGCCTTTTGTGGGCGGGGGTCCTGACGGCCCAAGCAGTCGCGGGCACATCACTGGCGGGGGCGCTCGGATCGTTGGCCGGTACCGCCGCGGCTGTCGCGCTGATCTGGTTCCGGGACGGCTCTGGTCCCCGGCCCAGCCGTGCGATCGGAGTCGTCCTGTCCCCTTACGGCCTGCTGCTGGCCGGCCTGTTGGGCTCGCGGCTGCTTCTGGCCGTGTTCGGCTCCCAGGGGCCGGTCCCGACGGTGGTGAGCAGCCCGGCGTTCTGGCTGCTGATGACCTGCGCTGCGGCCCCGTGGCTGCTGGGTGGAAAGGCTCGCGGGGGTGAGCCGGTGGTGGCCGCGGTACGCCAGTGGTGGCCGGTTGCACTGGCCACTGCCCTGTTCCTCCTGGTCGGGGCCACGTTGGCGGCGTCCGGCATGAGTGCGGAACTGGCCCGCACCGCCGCGGGGCTGGGGCGTCCATACGTTGCGCTCGCGCCGTGGACCGGCGCAATGGGCGGCTTCCTGACAGGATCGACCACCGGCGCGAACGCCATGTTCGCCGCCAGCCAGGCAGGGGCCGCGCATTCGCTGGGCTACTCCGTGCCCACTCTGGTCGCCCTGCATAACGTGGCCGGCTCGCTGCTGACGATGGCATCGGTGCCACGCGTCGTGTTTGCCTTGGAACTCACCTCCGCCGGAGGGAGTGCGGCAGGATCCAAGCCGGGACACTCCGAACTCCACCGGCTGCTCCTGACGATCCTGGGCATCGATGCAACCGTTCTCGTGGTTTTCTCGATGATCGCTCTCATGGCCTGAGCCCGCCCGACATGGCATGAGCGAAACCGTCCGGCTCACCTCAAGCCAGAGGTGAGGTTGAACCGCCCCGGGTTCGACAGGTGCGCTGGGCTCTTCCAATGCAGCAAGTGTGGTGCCATCGCTGGATCGGGTGAGCTTGTGCAAGCGGGAACGGATCGCCGACGACGCCCAACTGCATCTTCGAGCTTCCTGAGGGCGCAGCTCAATACGGGACGGGGGCTTGATACTCCAGCTGTAGATCGTGTTTTGAGAGAGGCGCGTCGGCGAGGGACGGCCGTTATTCCAGCCACATCCCGTCGCGCATGATGACTCTCCCACGTAGTTCCGGCTCGCCGCGCCAAGCGCGCACAGTCCTCGGGACCACGCGTACATACAGAAAGGAACCGTCTTCCACGCGTGGATCCCACCCGAACTTGTCGGCGAACGCCTCCGCTGCGCCTCCAGGCACCTCCTGGTCCGGGAAGCACTCCGCCTCACCCTGGAGGAGCACCACGTCGAAGGTGTCCGGTAGCGACAGGCGCACGCGCGGCTCTTTGCGGACGTTTCGCGCAGTCACGGAAGTGGCGCTGGTGCACATCCACACGGCTCGCCCATCCCACAAGAACCACAGCGGCACCTGGTGCGGCCCGTGATCAGGGTGAGCCGTCGACACCCATACATCCCGCTCGGTGACGAGCCGCTCCATAACGTCGCGCATGCGCTCCGCCGTCTGGCGACGAACGATTCCTGTGGTCTCCATGAGGACTGACCCTAGCCAAGCAGGCGCGAAGCGCGCCTGAGGCGCAGGACCTACTACCAGCGACCGATGAACCGTTCCCCGGCCGTGATGCCGCCTGCCGGAAGTGGCTTCCTCGTCATCGCGACCGCGAGCACCTCTCTCGCATTGCCTGGGCCGGCGGCTGTGTCCACTGCCCCGATGCGGTACGAAGTCCGTGTGAACGAACAGACTCAGCCCGCGACCGTTCGCGTGTTCATCGCCCTTGCCCCGCCCGATCATGCGAAAGAGGAACTGGCCCGGGAGCTGCGCCCCGCCTATGACACACACCCTCACATGCGGTGGAACCGCATTGAGGACTGGCACATCACCCTGGCGTTCCTCGGGGAGCTGCCGGTCGGGACAATTCCGCTCCTGCGCCCGCCTCTCGCCGGCCTCGCAGCGGACCGCCAACCCTTCTCTTTGGCATTGCGCGGCAGCGGGAACTTCGACGACCGGGTGCTGTGGAGCGGAATCGACGGAGACCTAGATGAACTGCACATGCTCGCCACCGATGTGCGTAGCGCGGTCAAGAGCTGCGGTGTCGCCTTCGAGGACCGTCCCCTGCGCCCACATCTGACATTGGCCCGTGCCCGCCGGGGAGATCGGTCCTCGGCACGGGAAATCGCCGAAGGGTTCGCCGGATTCACCGGCCGCCGCTGGCCTGCCGAACGCCTGCACCTGGTCGGCAGCAACGTCGGCCGTAGCCGTGGACCGATCCACTACCGCGACATCGAGGCTTGGGCCCTCGGCACCGGGAACTGCACTGGATCCTGAACGAACCAGCCAGGGCAGCCGGCCGGCAGGCAGTGATCGACCTGCGATGAAATGGTCGAGTGCGGTGCGTCGTCCGGGGCTGGGGCTCACCATTCCATCACCGCGTTCCAGGGGGCCGGTGCCGGCGGGGCTCGGTGGCACCGGTCCTGGTCCGTTGTCACGGGACACCTGTCACATGCAGGTCGTGACTGACTTGTCCGGGCTCAGCCGGCCTGTGTCTGGCATCCCCGCCGGAGCTTGAGCAGACCAGAGGTCCTCCGAGCTGATCCGCGACCCGTATCAGGATGTCTGGGTACGTTTTCACAGCCTGCCGGAGTCGAAGCGGTACGCGGAGGACGAGAGCGAGTACACCGTTGTCCTGGAGCGTTACAACACCGTCCTCGATGAGTTGTTCGCTGGTGCGGACGTGTATGTGATCACTCCGCTCTGGACGACCGAAGCCGAATTCCTCGCCACGTCCGAGGAACGGGACCGGATGGGTCCGCGCCGGGACAGATAGGCCATGCCTATACAGGGCATCGATTTTTGGTCGTGGACCCCCTGACCTGTGGCCCGGTTCACTGTGGCGCAAAGCTGGCGCGTACCGATCGGGATCGGTGTCGCGCGATCAGGGAGGCTGCAATGACGCATACCCAGGACCCCGGGCGAGCCGCAAGGAAACCTTGGTACCGGCAACTGTACGTCCAGGTACTCGTAGCGATCGTGATGGGTATCGTGCTGGGCTGGAGATGGCCGGATCTGGCCACCTCCATGGAGCCGATCGGTACGACGTTCATCACGGCGATGAAGATGCTGATCGGACCGATCGTCTTCCTCACCGTCATCGGCGGCATAGCCGGTGTCGCGGACCTGAAGAAGGTCGGGCTGACCGGGATCAAGGCGCTGACCTACTTCCAGATCGGCACGATCGTCGCCCTGCTGACCGGTCTGGTGGCGATCAACATATTCCGCCTGGGCGACGGCGTGCACGCCGACCCGTCGGCCTTGAAGACATCCGAGGACGCGGGCCAGTACATATCCCAGGGTGAGCATCAGCACTGGTGGGAGTTCCTCACGGGTATCGTGCCGAACAGCTTCTTCAGCCCGTTCGTCGAGGGCGACATCCTCCAGGTGATCTTCCTGGCCGTGATCTTCGGCATTGCGCTGAAGGCGGTGGGTAAGACGGGGGAGCCGATCATTGCGGGCGTGCACCGGCTGACCGGCGTCGTCTTCAAGGTGCTGTCGTACGTCATGAAGGTTGCGCCGCTCGGGGCCTTCGGCGCGATGTCGTACGCCATCGGGAAGTTCGGCCTGTCCACGCTGACCAGCCTCGGCTCGTTGATCCTCCTCTTCTACGTCACCTCGATCCTGTTCGTCGTCGTCGTGCTCGGCGGCGTGCTCGCCGCGTATGTGAGGCTGAACATCTTCCAGCTCGTCCGCTACTTCAAGGAGGAGTTCTTCCTGATTCTCGGCACCTCCACGGCGGAGCCGGCGCTCCCCGGGCTGATGCGCAAACTGCAGTTCATGGGCGCCGAGAAGTCCACGGTGGGTCTGGTCGTGCCGACCGGCTACAGCTTCAACCTCGACGGCGCGGCGATCTACCTTTCTCTGGCAACTCTCTACATCGCCCAGGCCACCGACACCCCCCTGTCAGTCACCCAGCAACTCGGCCTGCTGGCAGTCATGTTGCTGACTTCCAAGGGCGCTGCGGGTGTGGCCGGCGGCGGTTTCATCGCGCTCACCGCGACGCTGTCGACGGTCGGCCATGTCCCGGCTGCGGGCATCATGCTCATCTTCGGCATCGACAAGTTCATGTCCGAGTGCCGGGCGCTGGTGAACTTCTTCGGCAACGCCGTCGCCACCCTGTTCGTCGCCAAGTGGGAAAATGGCCTGGACCTCGCGAGAGCCCGCGCCGTGCTGGCAGGCAAGGCGGGGGAGCCGCCGATGACCGCCGAGGCCGAGGACGCCCGACCGGCCGCCGCGTCTCCCGCCGCCAAAACCGTCGAGGTGACGCCCTGATGGTGTCCGTACTGATCGCCCCGGACAAGTTCAAAGGCACCCTCAGCGCCGACGATGTCGCCTGCGCCCTGGAACGCGGACTGCTGGAAGCCGCCCCGCACGCACAGGTCAACCGGCTCGCGTTGGCAGACGGGGGCGAGGGGAGCGTGGCCGCAGCCTGCGCGGGCCGGTTCAGCCCCGAGAAGATCACGGCGACCGGGCCGACCGGGCAGCCCGTCACCGTTTCCGTCGCGGTGCACGGCCGTACCGTTCTCATCGAAGCCGCGGCCGTCTGCGGACTCGGCATCCTGCCGGGTGGACGCCAGGCACCGCTCACGGCCACCAGCCGCGGCCTCGGCCAGGCCGTCCGGTACGCGCTGGCAAGCGAGGCGGACACGATCGTTCTCGCGCTCGGCGGCGTCGCCACCACCGACGGCGGCGCGGGCCTGCTGCAGTCCCTCGGCGCGGTACTGGCCCGCGAGGACGGCACGCCGATCGGCCCGGGCGGCCAGGAACTCGCCGACCTCTGCACGGTCGACCTCTCCGGGGCGCGCGCCGCGCTGGCGGGGGTCGACCTCGTCCTCGCCACCGACGTGGACAACCCGCTGCTCGGGCCGACGGGCACGGCCGCCGTCTACGGTCCTCAGAAGGGGGCGAGTGCGGACGACGTGCGGGAACTGGACGCCGCACTCGCCGGCTTCGTACGGCGGCTGGAGGCTGCGGGCGTTGCAGAGGCAGGACGTCTTGCCGAGGCCCCCGGCGCCGGAGCGGCCGGTGGCCTCGGATACGCCGGGCTGCTGCTGGGTGGGCGGGTGTGTTCGGGGGCCGACTACTTCCTCACCCTGCTCGGAGCCGACGAACTGCTGGCTGCGAGCGACTTCGTCGTCACCGGCGAGGGGAGTCTCGACGAGCAGTCCCTGTCGGGCAAGCTGCCGGTGGCGCTCGCCCGGCGGGCCCGTCGGCAGGGCACGGCGGTGCACGCGGTGGCCGGCCGTTGCACCTTGCCCGCCGACCGGACCGCCCTCCACTTCCGCTCCGTCCAGGCCCTGACAGACCTGACCGACCAGGACTGTGCGAACGACAGCGCCCTGAGTGCGCGGCTGCTGGGCCAGTGCGGGCGGACCCTCGCGGACAACTGGATCGGCCACGGAGAGACGGAAACCGGCAGATGAGTGGGCCGGGCGGCTTCTGCCCGGCGGATAGGTTGGGTCTGCCGCAGCCCAACACGACCGCGGAGGCACCATGGACGCCCGGCAGCTCGAGTACTTCCTGGCCATCGTCGAGCACGGCGGCTTCAGCAAGGCCGCCGCCGCCCTCCACGTTGCCCAGCCCTCGCTGTCGCAGGCCATGGCGAACCTGGAGGCCGACCTCGGGGTCGCCCTCTTCCATCGGGTGGGACGAGGAGTCGTTCTCAGCGAGGCCGGGGCCGAACTGCTGGAGCCGAGCCGACGCGTCCTGCGGGACCTGGCCGCCGTCCGCGACACCGCCGCCGCGCTCGCCGGACTGCACGGCGGCACGGTCGAGGTCGCCACCATGCCCTCGCCCGGCATCGAACCGCTCACCGCGCTCATCCACCGTTTCGCCGAACTCCACCCGTCGGTGACGGTGAGCACGCAAGCCGCCTTCACCCCGGACGAGGTCGTCTCCTTGGTCCGCAGCGGTGCCTGCGAACTGGGTCTGCTGGGCAGCGCCGCCCCCGTGCATCCGTCCGGGCTGGACGTCCTGCACGTCGAGGACCAGCCGTTCGTGGTCGTCGCAGCGCCCGGCGGGGCGATCGAGGACGACGTCACGATCCGGCCGGAGAACCTCGCCGGGCAGAAGCTCATCGCGTCCCGAACGGGCAGTCTGATGCGTAGCATCGTCGACGACATCACCGCGGGCGGCACCGGCACGGAGATCGTGACGGTCGTCGACCACCGCACGTCCATCCTGCCGCTGGTCCTCACCGGGGTGGGAGTCGCCGTCCTGCCCTCCTCCTGGACCCGGCTGGCCCGCCGCTGCGGCGCGGTGGTAGCCCCCATCGAGCCAACCGCCCACCTCCACGTGGCGATGGTCAGCCTGCCCACTCACCTCACCCCGGCCGCCCGCGCCTTCCTCGCCCTCACCGGCTCCCTTGCCCAGCGACGGGCATGCGACGCCTGACGCAGGACCGATCGGCCCCACCTATACGTCGTATCGAAAGCAGGTCTTGGACGCGCCACGACCGCTCTGTGTTGACTCGAACCGACAGCACGACAGCGAGCCGGAGGCACCCCATGACCGCACCCCGCACGTTCCGCATCGCCGCCATCCCCGCCGACGGGGTCGGCAAGGAAGTCGTCGCCGCAGGGCGAGCCGTCCTGGACGCTCTGGCCGAGGATTCCGCCGGGGCCTTCGCGTTCGAGTGGGAGGAGTTTCCCTGGGGCTGCGAGTTCTATGAGCGCACCGGCAGGATGATCGACGACGACGGGCTCGACCGTCTCAAGGACTTCGACGCCATCTACTTCGGTGCGGTCGGCTGGCCCACCGTCCCCGACCACATCAGCCTGTGGGGCCTGCGTCTGAAGATCTGCCAGAACTTCGACCAGTGGGCCAACGTCCGCCCCGTGCAATTCCTGCCCGGTATCGCCAGCCCGTTGCGCAAGGCCGACGACACCGAACTCGATTGGGTCGTCGTCCGCGAGAACAGCGAGGGCGAGTACGCAGGCCTCGGCGGCCGCAACCTCTCCGGGCGCGGCCCCGGCGGTGAAGTCGCCGTCCAGTCGGCCCTGTTCACCGAGGTCGGCTGCGAACGCATCATGCGCTTCGCCTTCGACCTCGCCCGCACCCGTGCCCGCCGCAAGGTCTCCTCCGTCACCAAGAGCAATGCCCAGCAGTACGGCATGGTCCTGTGGGACGACGTCTTCAAGCGCGTCGCCGCCGACTACCCGGACGTGGAAACCGAGAGCGTGCTCGTCGACGCGATGTCCGCCAAGTTCGTCCTGCACCCCGAGGATCTGTCGGTCGTCGTCGCCTCCAACCTCAACGCCGACATCCTCTCCGACCTCGGCAGCGCCCTGGCCGGCAGCCTGGGCCTGGCCGCCAGCGCCAACCTCAACCCCGAGCGCCGCTTCCCGAGCATGTTCGAGCCCGTGCACGGCTCCGCCCCGGACATCGCGGGCCAGGGTCTGGCCAACCCGATCGGCGCGGTCGGCAGCGCGGCCCTGATGCTGGAGCACTTCGGCCTGCCCGACCAGGCGGCCCGCCTGCACAAGGCGATCGAGGCGACCACGGCCGCAGGCATCCTCACCCGTGACCTCGGCGGCTCCGCTTCCACCGAGGATGTCACCAAGGCCCTCATCGACGGCCTGAACGCCTGACACTCCGGGTACAGGACGAGGGCGGGGCCCGAAGACCCCGCCCTCACACAATGATCTGCGCCTGATGATGACGGTGCCGACGGAACTGTTTCTCGGAAGACCTCGGCGCCATGAGTCGTTCAGCCTGAACCTTGATCACCGTCGCCACGCGATACGCCACGCTGCCCGGCACTCGCACACGCGGGTGCCGGGCAGCCGCTAGGTCATCCGTTCTTTGAGATGCTCAGCGGGAAGGTAGGGGTACCGACGTTGTTCAGCGTGGTGGTGTTCGCCCTCACGTACGTGTCCAGGTACGGCGAGCGGTCACCCTGGGTCGGCGAGTCGAACCGCGGGTCCTGCACCTCGAGGGCGAGCCGCGCGTCGGAAACCGTGATCGTCTCACCCGAGGGAACGCTCCGCCAGCCGTTCGAGGTGATGGTTCCGATCTGGACCCCCAGTCGGTGCCCTTGCTCGAAGGTCCAGTCCGTCGCCTTCAGCGCGAAGGAGGTTGATCCGCTGCTTTCCAGCAGTGCGACGTTCTCGTTGAACATCGTCGCCTTGCCATCCGGAGCGACGTCCCACAGCCGTGCCCAGACGTTGCCCTGACCGCTGGTCTTCAGCGTGATCTCCGGACTGCCCGTGATCCGCACCTGCTCAGCGGCGGGCGTGGACCAGGTCCAGTAACTGTTGGCGGGTGCGTCGGCACTGATCGCACTCGTCTGGTCGGTCGGCAGCGAGCCGACCTCCGGCGCGTACTCGATGTCCCAGCCCTGAGACTCCGGCGCCGTCATCGACAGGGCGGCCTTCTGCGCCTTGCCCCCGTCGTCGACGTACTGCCCGGGAGCCAGCCGCACCTTGTACGAGTCGTTGGTCACCGGCCAGGTCGGCTGGGCGCGCCAGTGGCCGAGGCTGTCCTCGAGGGAGAACGCAGGGTCGGTCACCGACGGTTCGATGCCGCGGAGGTACTGGTCGTAGAACCGCATCACCTCGTCGAACCAGCCCGCCCGCCCCATCTTGAGCTGGCCCCTGGCATTGGTCTCGTTACCGCGCACGTGTTCCCACTGGCCGATCCAACCGCGTTGCGGACCCTGATGGTTGGCCAGGTACTTCTGCATCTCCTCGGGCTTGGTGTTGTCCTCGATGAAGCCCGACGTGACGAACAGCGGCGTCTGGGATCCGGCGGCGCGGGAGGCAAAATCGCGGGCACGCCAGAACGGCGACTTCGGGTCGGGGTTCTGGGTGTTGGTGAGGTTGTCACTCTCGCACTCGGGGTGGTTCTTCTCGTACCCCGCGTTCGCTTTGTAGTGGTCGCCGTCATCGGCCAGCGGCGCCATCGTCGCGATCGAGTAGTAACCCCGCGGGGTGCTGGTCACGTTGGAACGCGGCACCCCGTTGCTGTACAGGTAGTTGTACCTGTTCCACGTCGGTTCTTGGGAAACGATCGCCCGCAGAGGCTTGAGCTTGAGGGTATTGGCCGCCAGCCCGGTGTTGGCGTCGTACGACTTGCCGTACATGCCGACCTTGCCGGTCGACCACGGCTGGCTCGCTGCCCACTCGACGGCCGCCTTGATGTCGGCCTGCTCCCCGGGGCCGAGGAAGTCCAGGCACCCGGTGCTGCCGCCGAAGCCGCGCAGGTCCACCATCACGAAGGTGTATCCACGCTTCATGAGCCGCGCGCCGTTGATGAAATCCTGAAAGCGCGCCGATGGCCCGACCCGGTCCCACCCCGCGGGAGAAGTCTCCCCCGCGTGGGAGAAGTACGGGCCCACCGACAGGATCACCGGCGTCTTCGCATCCGCCGGCAGGTCTGCCGGGCGCAGCACGTCGGCGTGCAGTTCGACCCCGCTGCCGTCCGAGGAGGGGAAGTAGTGCTGCGTCCAGAGCGAGCCTTCCGGGACGCGGTCGTTCTCCTCGTGCGTGACGGGGTCGGTCGCGGTGGCCACGACCTCCGACGGGGCCTGTGCTGCGGTGGCAGACCCGGGTGTCGTGCCGGGCGCTGCGGCGGCGGATCCGGCGAGCGTGCCGGTCAATGCGAAGGTGGTGATGACGGCTGAGGCGGCCCAGGCGGCCGCGCGACGTCCTCTCACTTGCTCCTCCCAGAGTTGTCTGTACGGGGCGGTGCAGGTGGTGCTGTCGGGCAGCGACCCCTGACCCCGCCGTCGACGGGTCGACGAGGGGCGGCCGCGCGCAGACGGACGGAATCTGGATTCCGGGTGCGCGCCGGAGCCGACGGCGAGGGAGCCTATGGTGATCATTGGCACGCGTCAACAGGGCAGTGTGAGCCACGTGTTGCTGGTGTGGCCGCAGATGTCCCGACCGGGGCTGGTCACGGCGGCTCACGGGAGCGCGTAAAGCGACGGAGCCCGGGCGCGCCCGAGGGCAGGGTCGAGCATCAACTCCCTGGGCTGCCTCAGCATTTCACAAGCCGCTTTCCGGTCGTGCGGTCGTTCTTGATCGAACATGGTCCTGGATCGGGTGAGCCGGCAGCCGTGCGCGTATGAAGGAAGGGCCTCCTGGTAGCTCGCGGTTGTTGAAGCCGGCGAGGAACAAGAGGTGGCGACTACGACGGCACGCCCGCACTGCCACCCGAATTCGCCGACGTCTCCCGCTAACCGGCCCTGTTCGACGAACTCGCCACACGTGGCTGGCCGCTCGCTGAGCTGCGCGCTCTCGCGTCCGACAACATCCCGTGCGTACTTGCCGCGTGATTCAAGTGGCCTGGCCGCGCTTCATGGCCACCGCGATGCCACACGGCACCAACTGACTTGACCACTCCTTCGCCGGCGAACCCACAGCCTGTGCGGGCGAGCTGAAAAGCCGGCGATCAGATCCCCGTCGTCGGCGGCAGCGCCGACCTCAGCGTCCTGGACATCAGCCATGACACCGAGACTGACGCCGCCACCCTGCACATCGACGCGGCACCCAGCAGGCCCGGCCCGTTCCTGCTCGCCTGACATGGGCGCCGGCGGCATGCTGGTGCGCCCGAGTGATCGTGGAGTCGACCGAGACTTCCCAGCAGATCTGCCCGCCCCCGTCGGCCAGGGTCCGCAGCGCGTCCAGGACCTGGTTCCAGACGCCCTCGCGCTGGTAACGGTGGAACACCCGATACAGGCTCGACCACGGCCCATACCGTTCGGGCACGTCTCGCCACGGGCACCCCGCCCGGACGCGGTGCCGGATCCCGTCGACCTGCCGGTCGCAGGTTCCGCGCCCGACGACCGCACGCACCCTGCGACCGGCAGCAACGCCTCGAGCGCCGCCCAGGCCTCGTCCGTCAGATCATGCCGCCCAACCGCGTCGCCCACAGGCCCGCAGCATGCCGATCCCGCAGGTCGCAAGGCACTTCCGAACCAGGCCCAGCCGCGGCGGGTCGTCTTCGATCAGAGGGTCGGGTCGGGCATGATCTCCCGGACCTCTTGCGCACAGCGGCACGCGGCAGCGATCTTGGCAGCCCACTCCAGCGCGTCCTCACGTGAGGGCACATCGATGATCGCAAACCCGCCGAGCACCGCCTTGGTCTCCGGGTACGGGCCGTTGGTGACGGTCCCGTCGGTGGCCACGACGCTCGCCTGCTGCCTTTCCAGTCCACCGCCGAAGACCCACACAGCGGCGTCCCGAGCCTGACGCACCACCTCGAGCGAGGCCTCGGCCACCTTGGGCAACTCCTCCTCGGGGAAGGTCATCGCGCCGTCATCGAACGAGATCAGGTACCGCGTCATACATGGCTCCCTTGGCCGTTGGCCGCCTTCGGCCGCCTCTCACCCTACGACGAACGCCTCCCTTCAGAACCGACAATCCCCCGGCTTCCGAAACATGCCCTGACTTGATCTTTAACGTCCGTCGCCGCATGGTGCGTCGAACTTGATCACTCGGTTCGGTAACCGGCGTACGTCGGAGCGGCCTTCGTCTGAAATGTGCGCCGATGGGCCTGCCGGCCTCGATCACCCTGGCGGACATCGGCCGTTATCGCGGCCTCCTGGACGGCGCCGGCCTGGATTCATTGTCCGCGAACGCCGCGCGGATGCCCCGGCCGAAGGTGCCCTCGGCCCACCGCCGGAGGACGCAACACGGCCCGGGAGCGACAACCGCGTGGCTCCCGGGCCGGGCATCGGACTCAGATGGTCATCCGGCCGCTCGCTGCGACCGGTTTACGCGAACGGGGCCATGAAGTCCTTCGGGGTCAGCGCTCGGTCCACGATGCGAGTGTCGCCGATCCAGCCGTAGAAGCTCTGGCCGAACTTCTCGGCGAACTGGGTGCCGCCGATGACGAATGGCTTTCCGAGCGTCGCGATGCCGGTGGCCCGCTGGGACGGGTTCCGGGCGATTTTCGACCCGTCGACGTACATCACTGTGCGATGACCGTCGTTCACGACCGCGATGTGGGTCCAGCGACCCACGGGCAGCGCGTGGCTCCACGAAGTCGGGTCGGCGTCCTGGACGTGCGGGTAGAGCACGAACTGCAGGAAGCGCTCAGGCGTGACATTGAGGCTGCAGGTGGGCTCCTCCGTCGACCAGCCGGTGGTTTTTCCGGCGTCGCCGTTGCGACCCTCCCAGCTCAGGATGCCCATCCAGGCGTGGTCGCCTTCGAACGGCTCCGGAAGCTTGATGAAGGTCTCGATGGTGAAGCCCGAGGTGAACGTCAAGCTGTTCAGCGGCGCCTGGGCGGCCGTGGTGAGGATCGCGCCCCGGTCCGGCGACTTGCCGCCGTCGAAGCGGAGGCTGGCGTGGGCCGGCTGCTCGGAATGGTGGTCGCCCGACCAGGTGAGGGCCTTCGAGGCGCTGTCGTGGAGCAGCTGGACCCGGAGGTCGTTTCCGTGCCCGGACAGGTCGCGTGCCACGGCGCCCGCGGCAACCGCGGAACCGGCAGTGCCGGCACCCGCGAGACCGGCGGAGTCGAACCGCCAGTAGGCGACGGTGCCCCGAGGCATCACCCGGGACGCCGGACGCGGCGCCGGGCGAACCACCGGGGCGAATCCCTGGAAACGCTCCGCGAAGTCGATGTCCAGCGAGAACCGGTCCACCGGACCGGTCAGTTCGATGGTCTCCGCCTCCAGCGGCGTGCGCTTCTCCGGGTCGCGGGCGAGGAACCACGGCGAGAACGTCTCGACGTCGACGACGTTGCGGACCAGGTCGAAGGAGTAGAGCCGGACCATGCCTGCACCGCCGTAGTAGCGGTCCTGGTAGTTGGTGATGTGCACATGCACGTCATGGCCTGCGTCGTTGGTGAGCACGGTGCGCCCCGGAGGCCAGTAGTGGCCGCCGAGCGCCATGAAGATCTGGTCGTTGCCGCGGATGATGCGGTCCCAGAGCCGCTGTCCGTTGTCGGACAGGTGCGCCCGGCCGTTGTCCTCGGCCCAGGCGATGTCATGGGTCGTGAGGATGGCCGGCAGGGTCGGGTGGGCGTCGAGGACGCCCTGCGCCCAGGCCAGCCCCTTCTCGGAGGCGCGCCAGTCGAGGGCGAGTACCAGCCACTCGTGCCCGGCCGCCTGCAGTACGTGGTAGCTGTTGTAGCCGTCGGGCGATGCGCCGCCGAAGGTCGGCATGGAGGTGAAGCGCTGCGGCCCGAACGCCCGGAGATAGGCGGTGTCACCGCGTTGGTCGTCGGTGCCGGAGTTGATGTCGTGGTTGCCGGCGAGGACGCTGTAGGGCACCTTGCCGTGGATGGTCCGGAAGGTGTCCGCCGCGAGACCGATCTCCTCCTCGCTACCGTGCTCGGTGACGTCGCCCAGGTGCGTCATAAAGGCGATGTTTGCCTCCTGGCGCTGGGCCACCAGGTAGTGGAACGTCTCCTTCAGCGGCTCCGGGTCCGCGCTGTCCGCGTCGAAGAGGTACTGGGTGTCCGGCAGGACCGCCAGTGCGAAGCGCGGGCTCTCCGCGTCGAAACGGTGGTTGCCGGAGCCGGCTGTCGATGGCTGCGCCGTGGCGGCCTGTGCGGACTGCGTGTCCAGCACCGTGCCGGCCGCTCCGACCACCGGCACGGCCAGCGCGGCCTGCAGCAGGCTGCGGCGACCCGGTCCGGGATGACTGGTTCTGCTCATGCGATCTCCCTGAACTACCCCCGTATGACAGCAGGGATGATGCTGATCGCCGATAGCCGGACGGTGACGGTGGTCTAAACCACAAGGGCCGGATGGCGGACGCCTTCGGGCGGCCAGGCGCGCGGCTCCGGTGACTTTGCGCGTCGTCGCGGTGGTCGGTGATCTCCGGAGCGTGTATCGAAAGTGGATCAGTGGCTGGGCCGGATGGAGGGAAAGGGCCGGTCCGCGCGTCAGTTCCCGTCAGTCGGCTTTCCATCAGGCAGCATGCGGCCATGGCACAGAAGATGAGCGAGGCCGAGTGGCGCGCATTCGTCATGTCCGGCACCCGGACCGGCAAACTCTCCACTGTCCGCGCGGACGGCAGCCCGCACATCGCCCCCGTCTGGTTCCTGCTCGACAGTGACGAGCTGGTGTTCAACACCGGTCAGGACACGGTCAAGGGTCGCAACCTCGCCCGCGACGGCCGGGTCGCGCTGTGCGTGGACGATGAGCGGCCGCCGTTCGGGTACGTGGTACTGCAAGGTCGCGCGGAGCTCAGCGACGCCCTCCCGCAGGTCCGGGAGTGGGCCACCCGGATCGCGGCCCGTTATGTGGGCGCCGACCGGGCCGAGGAGTACGGCGCCCGCAACGGCATCCCCGGCGAGCTGCTCGTCCGGGTACGGATCGACAAGGTGCTCGCAATGTCGGGCATCATCGACTGAAGGGCCACTCTCGAGGTGGGCATCAATGGCAGCGGCGTGTCGTGGTCAGTGGACCCGCGGTCCGGCGTCCGTGGTGCGCACCGGTTCGGCCGGGGCACTGTCGTGGTCCTCCAGCCCGAGGAGAACCTGTGTGGTTCGCCTCAGTGGTCGTCCTGGAAGAAGGCGGCTACGAAATGTCCGCCGTGACACCACTCGCAAAGAGCACCAGGTCGTCACCTCGACCAGCATCAATGGCATCGCCCACGACCTCACCATCTGGTCGGCCGCCCGCCACCACTCCTGGCAGCCAACCAGCCAGGCACCTGAACCGCCCCGGGTTCGGCAGGGACTCCGATGTGCCCCGGGTCTGGTGGAGTCACTTTGCTGGACGGATGATGCTCCAGACGCTCAAGGAGGCTCCCGCGCCCCGTAGTTACCCAGCCGAGTTCCGACGCAAGGTCCTCGATCTCGTCGAAGCCGGCCGGCCGATCCGGCAGATCGCCCACGACCTCGGCATCAGCGAACAGACGATCTACGTCTGGCGCCGTCAGCACCTCATCGACACCGGACTCAAAGCGCCGAAGTCAGTAGGCAGCATCCCGTCCCGCCGAGGGAGTGGACCCCGACAATGCCCATGGGCAGGTCCAGGCCACTGGCCGTTCCCGCCAGCCGGAGGACATCGTCGCCGACACCGCGAACGTCGCCGCGGCTGGAGATCGGGACGCCTGGCCAGACGTGGCTGGCCAGCTGCTCGGCGCACTGCAGATCGAGGGAGCTCAGTCCGCTGAGCACGACATGCGACGGCTTCCTGCCGTTCGCCAGGCCGGTGGGGACGCCGGCAAGGTTCATCGTGACGGTGGGCTGGGACGGGACGGCTGGGCTGACCAGTGAGCATGCCTGCAAGATGGGGTGGCGGCCGTCTGGCGTCCCTGGTTGCAGCATCAGGGCGCTTGCTCCCCCGCGCATGTGCGGCAGGTCGTCGCAGCGGAGCAGCCCAAGGGCCTGTGCCAGGACGCCGTGGACCAGATCGACGCCGCAGACCACGACAGAGTCGGCCCGGTCCAGTGCTATGAGGTCCTGGCCCAGCCCGAGGGCGGTCATGCTGGCCCCGGAGGAACCTATGAGGACGAACAGCTCGCTGAAGCCGAGCCGGCCCGCCAGCGAGCGGATGGCGCCTTCCAAGGGCGGACCGGGGTCACGGGGAGACACCTCGGCGAGCAACGACTCGCCCGCGTCGGCGAGCATGGAACCCACGATCAGTGCGGTACGCCGGCCGCCGACCGGGGCCAGCGTTTCGATGACCTGGCCGGCCAGCTCCGCGCACGACACGCCCTCGCTCTGGTGCGTCCGCTGGACATAGGCGGTCATGGTCAGGGCTGGCGTGGTGTCGGCTCGCCGACCTCCGAGCCACAATTCCGCTGTCGCGTGCGCGGTGGCACCATCGGGCGTCGCGTCGGCAGCCACCAGCACCACCTGCTCGGCACGCCCGGCCGTCAACCACACCTCAGCCAGAGTCCGAGCTCGCTCGAGGTCGGCGGGGACACTGACGACCGGCCCCCAAGCTTGCAGCTTCTCCGCGATGCTCTTCGCTACCCGGCCCACCGGAAAGTAGGCGATCGCCCGGAAGAGATCGGTCGGCGCCCGCTCCCCGAGGCTCATCCGCTGGGCGACATCGGCTGTGCGCCGGGCCACCATATGCTGGTCGCCACGCCCGGTGGCGAGGATCAGCCCGAGGTGGCCGCCCTCGGCGAGTTCCGGTGCGCCGGCACGAAGCTTGGCTACGGCACGCCTGGCCGTGCGGGTCACGTGCAAGCCACGACCGAACTGCCGGGCCCGCAGCACCGCTGTGGCAGCGTCGGTGGAAATCCCTTCCGGAAGCGGTCCCAGATCATCCGCACCTTCCTCGGCGAATCCACACGATGCCCGCTCGACGGCCGACAATCTCATAGCCGGGTCACCCTTCCCCAGCCGGTAATGACACCTGCTGCGCATGCCAGTCCGCGAAGGCTGAGGGCGGGTAGATACCCCAATACACCTCACGCACCTGCGTGCCGTTCGGTGCCGGCACGCCGTACACCACAACGACAACCACCTGGTCCTTCTGTTGCAAACTCATTTTCATGCTCATCGTGGTGCGCCCAGTCGGCAGCAACGTTTCCAAGCTCTGGCGTCCGACCATATTCCCAGACGGCGTAAGCTTGCTGTCGACTACCGTCGGCGGTCCGTGGTAGAACTCGCAGGCGATATTCTGGATTTCCTTCAAGCTGTTGTTGAAGACCTCGACGTTGACGTCAACCGTGCCGTCGTCGTTGTCGTGGAAAGAAATTGATCGGCTGAACCCCTGCAACACCGGATCCGTGGAATTTGAGTACAGCGACTGCAGCATGACACGGGGTCCGTAATAGCTGGCCCACAGTTTGCCGGGCATGGCAACTTTGTAACTTACCATCAGGCATCCCATCGTCTGATGGTAATAAATGTAGGGTGCGATCTGGTATTCATATCCGATGTCTTTGACGCTTCCCGACGTGACGGTGATGTTCATGGTGGTGGTGTGCGACAGCATCGTCGTCCGCACGTCCGACTCCGAGTATGTCTGTCCTTCGCTCAGGTCCAGCCCGAAATCGATCGGGATGTAGTCGAGCAGGGTGGTGCTGATGGAGAAGTGCGCGCTGTCCGTCGTGGAGTTGTGGACCATGAATGATTGGCTGATGTTCTTGCTGACCATCTGGTTCTGGTCGTAGTTCAGGGTGCTTCCGCCGGGCTCGTTGGTTACCGACATGTTGGTCAAGTTGAACAGCAGTTGGGACTCGTCGTAACCGTCCGGTTGCAGGTTGACATAGCTCAACAGGACGCCGTTCTGCGAGCGGGGTATGTAGCCCAGGCTGGGATCGCTCGCGGGGATGATGCTCTGGACCGGCTCCGGCGTCATCGGGAAAATGACCGCCATAGTGCCGTCCGGGGCGTCCTGGCCGGCCTTGCGGTAGATCGGGTAGGTCCAGACGTAGTAGCTCATGGCGTACAGCACGATCAGGTCGTCCACGGAGATCGTTGTGGTCGACTGCACGAGCCTGCTGGTGGAGTAGTCGTCGAGCTGGTCAAAGCCGTAGCCATAGGAGCTACTGACGTGCTGCCCCAAGGTTTGCCCGGAAATTCCGATGGAACGGCCGGTGTCCTGGCTGAACGTCCATACCTTGTTCGACGAGACATTGCAGCCCGTGACCTTGGAGACGCTCTGGCCGAAGGTGAGGGTCGGGTTGCTGCTCGACACATCACCGGACTCGAACGGCGGCGCCTGAATGACGGCCAGCAATTGCCCCTTGCCCACCGACTGGCTGAGCGTCGGCGGACCGAGGATCACGCTCTGCCCAGTGACATCGCTCGGCAACGCGAAGAAACCGGACTGGTAGTCGATGGTCATCACGTTCGTCAGGTGCTGTGGGAGACCGGGCGAATTGTTCAACCGTGGGAACGTCTTCTCGACCGCATCAACGGGCACCAGGCCGGCCAGAATGGAAGCCTCCCCCTTCATGAGCTGGTCGAAGGTGGCGCCACCGCCGACGACCAGCACCCCCAGCACTCCTGCGGGCGCATCGGCCGATACCGCCGTCTGGTCCGGAGGCAGTGCCTCCCCGAACAGACCCACCGCCAAGTGCAGGTCGATTGAGGCGAGAGGTTGTGAACCGGTGTTCGCGGCGGCGTACTTGCTGAGTTGCTTCAGGTTCTGAGTACCGTGGGCCCCTTCCTCCAGCTCGAACAGTAACAGCGCGGCGCAGCCCTTCACGGACTGATAGGTCGCGCTGTATCCGACCACCAGCTGGTCGACGCCATTTCCGAGCAGGTCGCCGGCGGCCACCCGGAACACCGCGCCCTCGGGCGGGGCGAAGCTGAGATCAGGGGTGGCCGTCGCGACCGAAACCAGAGTCTGCTTGGTCCAGCCGAGCACAGTAACGTTCAGGACGCCCTGTGGATCGAGATGGGTCACTACAACCTGCTGGTCCGAAGTGCCTGCCGCCAGCGAGGCCGTGGTGATGTCGACGACTGCCGAATTCTGTACCGCGCCCAGCGAAATGGTGTTGACCGATGGCATCGCTGGATTCGCACCGAGCACACTCGAACCGAGATCGTTGACCGTCAACTGCCCGTTGTGCACGGTGCAGACGATCGCGTGCGCATCGAGTTGATTGCGTGCCAGCAGTGCGCCCACCACCCTGCCCGTGACGGTGGCCGGCAGGCACAATGGGGTGGACAGGTGCCCGGTGGAGCAATCGAGCGATTGCAGGAAGATGCTCTGTTCATCCTGGCCGAACAGCAGGAGGTGCGGATCCTGAATCTGCTGCGGATCGAGATCCACGATGTTGCTCAGGTTGGAGACGGGCCAGGTTCGCGAGGTGGCTTTGCCCTGTTCGCTTCCGATGATCTGTATCCTGTCGGCTGTCAGCACATAGACGTTCTGCACGGCGGCGTGCATATCGGTGGCCGCCTTGATGTCCCGGATCTGATCCTGTGCTTGCAGGTCGAGCGGCTCGACCGGGCTGCCACCGTCCGCGTTGTATATCACCCGGTTATAGCGGGCGGCGGCCGCGCTCCGGGGAGTGCCGATGACCGTGACATCCAGTACCTCATACAGCGTTTGGCCGAGTTGTAGCGGGTTCTGCGGCTGCGATTGTTGGCTCCCGGTCATAACGTCTCTCCACAAAGCGGATCAGTCGAACGTGAGCGGGTACCGGTGTGTCGGTGCAGTGTGGCATCAGGTTGCGGTGGGCGCCCTCAGTCGCTGACACGACAAAGCTCTGTCAGCGCACCTCGAATCGCACATCGGCGGAGCCGAAGCCGGACAGCAGGATCGCCTTGGTCTGCTGGCCGGCCACTTGTTCCTGGTTGAGGTGGAAGGCGAGTTTGTGCTCGGCGTCTGTCTCGCTGACCTTGCTCTCCCCGATTCTGGTGCCGGCCGGCACACTAGCCATCAGCTCGACGTTCAGGCCGCCGTCCGGCATGGGCGTGCAGGTACCCCGGTAGGTGATGCCGCGGCGATCCGTTCCCGTGACCTGACCATCGTTCAGGCTGAACTGGCCGACTGACACATCCCCAGAGGGAGTCTGCAGATGCACGTCGACAGTCGAGCTCTCCAGATTCACAGTCATGTCCGGTCACCTATCCGCTGGTTGAGCAACGCGATCAACGTTTTGCTGAAGTCAGCAGTCAGGAAGACGTTCTGTAGTGTCGAGCGCAGCGCATCCTCCTCCTTGAAAGTGGAAAAGAAGTTGCCGATCGCTACCAGCCAGGAAGGCATCCCACCCGTATCCGGGGTGACGGTGACCGGCGGAGCACCATTGACCACGACGTTACTCAGAGTCACAGTGTCTCCCAACTTGGCAGCGTAGTAGAGCGAGTTGTTGCTGATGGTCTGGACGATGGCGCCGTGGCCGCTGGCGGTTGCGGAATCCGTTTTCTTTCCCAGGTCGTAGAGCGCGCAGGGCTGGCCGTAGCTGTAGTTGCCGGAGATTCCTAGCTGGGAGAACGACAACGGCAGGTGCACCGTGGTGCCGTCCACTGCGGCTGCGGTCTGGATCTTCACACCGGACATGCTGGCGATCTTGAGAGAGGTCAGCGTAATGGTGGCGTCGCCGTCACTACCCCAGCCCACCGAGCCCTCCCCGGGAGTGTTGAAAACACTGCAGGCGCCGAGGTCGCCGGGATCGTACGTCTCCACAGGCAAACTCTGCTGCTGCGCCAGTTCAGGCAGCGTGTCCTGCACCCATGTCGTGATATCCGCCCAGGCGTCGATCACATCCTGCGGGGTGGCCATGAATGCCATCTCCTTTCTGCGACGGAGTTCGACTACTGCACGGTGAGCGTGTAGGGGCAGTTCACCTGGCGATCCTGTGTCTGTCCGGTGACACGCTGCTGACCGGGCTGTACGGCCGCAGGAACCGTCACGCGGACCATTTCAGAGTTCAGGTGCTGCAGGCTCAGGACATTCACGTTGCCGATGCGCAGGTACTTGATCTGGTTGAGGTTCTGACCATTCAGGGTCAATGGCGTCTGACCCCGAATGGCTGTGCGCGGTTGCATGCCGGTAATCTGCACCGCCCCAGGCGTTGCATCTACGGTGAAGATGGTCGAGCTCTGCGCACTGACGGGACCTGCCGGGCCTTGAACCGTCACTTCGAAGTCGCCGCTCTGCGAATTGGCCAGAATGGTGACGCTGATCGTTCCACCGCGTATGTCGACAGCAGTCACATCGACCGTAGGCGATCCGCTCAGCAGCACCGTGGTGTTGCTGATACTCGCATCTGACGGCATATCCGTCAGCGACAAGGTGACCCTCGTGTCGACGGGGCCATTCGTAGGATTGAAGCCCGTGATCTGCACTGTTCTCATTCCCTCAATCGTTCCCCGCGATCGCGAGGGCCGTACTTACGTCAGTCGACCCTTGAATGCGATCGAAGTAGGTGGCAGAAGAATTGATTCGCGCCGCACCCCCGCATACGCGGGGACCTCGGGAGCCATATGGGCAATCTGCTGGATGCTGCGATCAATCGTGATCGATTTCGACCGCAGGTCGAGTGATCTGCTGGTGCGGTACGTTGGATGGCCTTTTCGGAACCAGCGCCCTGGTGAAATTCGGCACCGCATCTCAAGCCGTAGACATCACGCCAGGTCAAGTACGCCTTTAATGTCGATGCCCTGTACATAAGCCTACCTCTTGCCCGGCATCACGCAATC
The DNA here is from genome assembly GCF_042801455.1 of Streptomyces sp. NPDC057565. Lineage (NCBI taxonomy): Bacteria > Bacillati > Actinomycetota > Actinomycetes > Kitasatosporales > Streptomycetaceae > Streptomyces > Streptomyces sp. NPDC057565. The sequence continues at coordinate 55,475 of NZ_JBHVFU010000049.1, forward strand.
CGCTGCCCCATGTCACATCCCGGCCGACGCCGTCGAGGAGGTCCTGCTCGGCGTGGACACCCACAAGGACGTTCACGCCGCGGCTGTCACCACCATGCTCGGTGCCGCCCCGGACGGCGGAGCTTCCCGGCGACCGCGCAGGGATACCGCCAACTCATCGACTGGGCCCGCTCGTTCGGAGTAGTGCGACGTGCCGGCGTCGAGTGCCCCGGCTACTACGGGGCAGCCTTGGCCCGCCACCTGCACGCCGAGGGAATCGAGGTCACGGTGGTCAACCAGCCGGACAAGGCCGCCCGCCGGCGTCACGGCAAGACCGACGCCGTCGACGCCGAAGCCACCGCCCAGCACCATCAGGCTGCGAACGCCATCCTCACGGTCAGCCGAGCAGCAGCCGCGTCGCGGACGGCGTGAAGCTGCGCTCGAGCACGAGGCTCGCCACACCCACCGCGGCGACGTCGCCGTCGACGCCCGTGCTCGCGACGCCGAGCCCTCGATGAGTCGTCGCGGAACGACTGGCCGGCGCGGGAGTGGCTACCACTCCCGCGCCGGCGGTTCCATCGGTTCAGTTGCTGGCGATGTAGGCCCGCGTCACCTCCTCGGTGACCCGCGAACCGGCAGCATCCCAGGCCTCGGCCTTGAGGGAGATCGCGCCGCTGCCCTTGGGTGCCTTCACCACAGCCGTCCACACGCCGTTCGTGGACTTCATCTGCGCCGCTTCCCACGTCTTTCCGTCGTTGCTGGACCACCAGGCGTGGACACCCTTGACGGCTGCACCCTGTGATCCGGCCTGGTGCCCGACAGTGAGCGTCACGTCGGTGTTGCGCTGGGTGGCACGGTTCAGGTTGTCCAGCTGCTGCGGCGCCATCGAGATGTCCAGCAGCGGCAGCACCGTCGCGCTGTCGGTGGTACTGCTCGTGAACTCCCACTCCGTGTGAACCCGGGTGGACAGCGTCCACCACGACTGGTTACGGGCGGCGTCCGTGACGAGGCGGTAGGAGGTGAGCTGAACCGGATTCCGTAGCGGTCCTGAAGCCAGGCATGATTGCCGCGGCAGATGGGAAGCACAGGTCCGATGCCTGCACCCCGGAAGTATCCCGACGAGCTCCGCGAGCGAGCCGTCCGTGAAGTACAGACCTCTGGCCGTCCGGTCGCCCACGTGGCCCGGGATCTCGGTATTCACAAGGAAGCCTTGCGCCTGTGGGTCCGCCAGGCCGAGGCCGACCAGGGCAGCCGGCCCGAACTGCTCACCTCTGCGGAGCGAGCGGAGCTTGTCCAACTCCGCAAAGAAGCTGCCGAGTTGCGGCGGGCGAACGAGATCCTGAAGGCCGCCAGCGTGTTTTTCGCAAAGGAGCTCGACCAGCCCCGCACGAGGCCGACGCGGTGATCAACCACCTCCGCGACGACTTCGGGGTCGAGCCCGTCTGCCGGGAACTGGACCTGTCGGTCTCGGCATACAACGCCCGCCTCAGACGCCCGAAGTCTGCCCGCCGCCGGCGCGATGAACAGCTCCTTGAGCACATCCGTCGGATCCACTCCGCGTCCGGCGAGACTTACGGAACCCGCCGAGTCCACCGCCAGCTGCGGCGTGAGGGCGTGCATGCGGCCCGCTGCACCATCGAGCGGCTGATGCGCGAGGACGGCCTGGAAGGCGTCATCCGCGGACAGCGGCGCCGCACCACCATCCCCGAACCAACCGCCCCACGACCACCGGACCTGGTCAACCGGCACTTCAGAGCCCACCGCCCCAACCAGCTGTGGGTCGCCGACCTCACCTACATCCGCACCTGGTCCGGCTGGGTCTACGTCGCCTTCGTCCTGGACGTGTACTCGCGAATGATCGTCGGATGGCAGCTCGCCACCCACATGCGGACCGATCTCCCGCTGGACGCCCTGGAGATGGCCTTGTGGCGGCGGGGAATCAAGAAGGGCTCGGGACTGATTCATCACAGCGACCGCGGATCGCAAGGCGGATTCAATCGGTCGTCGCAACACCTCGTGACAGCGGAGGTGTTGGATGGTTCGTCGTCAGCAGGCAGCGGATCGAGCGGTGCGCCCGAAGTTGAGGTCCCCGGGACATCCGAAGTACCAGCGTCACGTCGAAGCGGCGTTCTGGGCCGAGATCGCCAAGGGGCTTCTCGCCGAGGAAGCCGCCGGTATCGTCGGCGTGGCGCCGGCGGTGGCCACGCGCTGGTACCGACAGTGTGGCGGCATGCGACCGTTCGATCCGAAGCCGCCTTCAGGCAGGTACCTGTCGTTTCATGAGCGAGAGGAGATCGCGCTCCTCAAAGCCCAAGGCAAGGGCGTGCACGATATCGCCCGAGACGTCGGCCGTGATCCGGGGACGATTTCCCGTGCAGCTGCGACGCAACGCGGCCACCAGGGGCGGGAAGCTCGACTACCGGGCATCGGTCGCGCAGTGGAAGGCCGACCTGGCGGCACGCCGCCCGAAGACG
>NZ_JBHVFU010000050.1:0-57916 GCF_042801455.1 Streptomyces sp. NPDC057565
AGCGTCAGGTCATCAGCGAAGTGCCGGTCACCAGTGGCATCGGGCACATACTTCACACAGACAACGATCCTCAAGCTCACGCCGGCTCTCCTACTGCATCGTCATTTCTGGGCTGCCTTGATGCACGCAGCATAGGCGCCTGATGGGACGGATTCCGGTCGGGGCGACCGATGCTCCGAGCGAAATATTACTCGTCAGTACACCCAGTACGTTACCCATAAGCAAGCGCTTTGCACTGTGACCTAGCCGACGCCCGGCGCCCATGCGCCACCTGGGATCTCTCAGTCCCGCAACGCCGTGAAGCGACCCTGGTGATAGAGAAGCGGGCGGCCGCCCCCGGCCGGATCGCCGACGACGGCCTCCGCTATCACGATCCGGTGGTCCCCCGCCGGGATCCGCGCCACCACGCGGCAGACCAGCCACGCAAGCACCCCGTCGAGCAGCGGGACACCTTCCGGCCCACTGCGCCAATAGGTGGACGGACCGAACCGGTCGGCGCCGCTGCGCGCGAATGTGGCGGCCAGGTCCTGCTGGTGCTCACCCAGTATGTGAACGCCGATGTGCTCCGCCTCCGCCACGACCGGCCAGCTGGAGGACGAGGTCCCCACGCCGAAGGAGATGAGCGGCGGCTCGGCGGCGACGGAGTTCAGGGAGGTCGCGGTGAAGCCGACCGGCCGGTCACCGGCGGCAGTGATCACCGCAACACCGGCGGCATGCTGCCGGAAGACGGAGCGCAGGAGATCGGGGGAAGCCGTGCGGGCGTTGGAGAGCTCGGGCGAAGCCGTCATGGAGATGTCCTTCTGCGAGGGAGGCGTACGGGGCCGTGGGTGCTCAGGCACCCGGACAGCGCGCACTCGCGTTGCGGGCGAGGTCCACGTGGACCCGGCCGTAGAGAAGGAGTTCCGGCGGCATAGCGTCAGACTGACGATGCGTGGTGGGTGCAGTCAAGAGGGTTCCGCAATGTGGGAGATGCATCACGGTCCGTTACATCGCGTGCCCCAGCGCGGCGACAACATCGACGGTTCGGGGCTGCCCGACCGCTCGGCGGACGATCCGGCCGGTCGCATCGAGAACCAGCACCGTCGGCGTGCGGCTGATGTCGAGCTCGCGTACGAGAGTGAGATGCGCCTCGGCGTCGATTTCGACGTGGGCGACACCGTCGACCATTCCGGCCACCTCGCCGAGGGTGCGGCGGGTGGCCCGGCAGGGCTGGCAGAAGGCGCTCGAGAACTGCACGAGGGTGGCCCGCTCCCCCAATTCCGCGCCGAGTTGGGCCGCATCCAGCCTGTTCGCACGTGCCTGCCCGTCCACCGTCCGCCTCCTGTCAGAGCCCCTCGCAAGGGGTCAGCACCGTCGGGCGCAAAGTCATTCCCGCCGACTCCACGTGACGAGAATCTCGCGCCCCGCGCCCGCCGAGACTGGCCACCGCGGCGGACATGGGGCACGATCGGCGCAATGCCGAAAACCTACGGCTGCGTAACTTCCGCCGGGAGAACCCTCCCCAGGCGCTGAAGAAGGGTCTTCTCCAGATGGCAGAACTCGTCTATCGGCCGGTCATCGGCGCCGCTCGCACCATGTTCAAGGCGCTGGACCTGAAGATCGACACTCAGGGTTCGGAGCACATCCCGAAGACCGGCGGTGCGGTACTGGTCAGCAACCACATCAGCTATCTCGACTTCATCTTCACCGGGCTCGCGGCGCTGCCGCAGAAGCGGCTGGTCCGCTTCATGGCGAAGGAATCGGTCTTCCGGCACAAGGTCTCCGGTCCGCTGATGCGCGGCATGAAGCACATCCCGGTCGACCGGAAGCAGGGCGAGGACGCGTATGCCCACGCGCTCGCCTCACTGCGCTCCGGCGAGATCATCGGCGTCTTCCCCGAGGCGACCATTTCGCAGTCGTTCACGCTGAAGAGCTTCAAGTCGGGCGCGGCCCGACTGGCCCAGGAGGCCGGCGTCCCGCTGATCCCGATGGCCCTGTGGGGCACGCAACGGATCTGGACCAAGGGGCGGCCGCGCAACTTCAAGCGCAGCCACACCCCGGTGACGATCCGGGTGGGTGCGCCGGTGGAGGCCCCCACCGACCAGTACGCGGGTGCGATCACCCGACGTCTGCGGGAAGGGGTGCAGGAGCTCCTCGAAGCGGCGCAGCGCGCCTACCCGGTGCGGCCGAGGGACGCGAGCGACACCTGGTGGGTGCCCGCGCACCTCGGCGGTACGGCTCCGACGCCCGCCGAGGTGCGCGAGGCCCGCTGACCGGGCCCGTTCACCACCACGGCTGAAACGTCACTCCGGGGCGCGAACGGTGATCCGCGCTCCGGGGCTCACCCTCTGCAGCGTCTCGGCGAGTTCGGCGCCCGCGGCTTCGAGCCCGCGGATCGTCATCGGCCGACCGGGACCGGATGGGCGACGCTGATCGCGTCGTAGGCGTCGGCCAGCAGATTGATCCGCGGCAGTCCGGCCTCGGTGACGGCGCGCCCGGCGAGCGCCTCGGCGGAGTTGCGGGTACGGGACGGCTCGGCGCCGAAGGCCGCGTACGCGTCCTGCCGGGCGGCGACGTGGGGGCCTCGTGCGGGCCCTGCCGTCGCTCCGTTCGACGAGCCGTCGGACGGCATCGTCCAGCAGGGCCGAACTGTCCTCACTGCTCGTCCCGTCGACCAGCCCGCGCGCCTCGACGGCGAGGTGGGTGAAGCCGGGCGCAAGGGTGCGCACGTCGTCGGAAACGGTGAGCGTCAGGGTCATCTGCCACCCTGCCTCTGGACGGGTCAGAGCGCGGTCGGAAGCGTCCGCCACAGGTGCGTGCGGTCCTCGGCGGTCTGCAGGGCGCGCAGAACCGCCGGATGCGGTGCCGCATAGAGTACTGGATAGTCCACTCCATTGGACTCCGGCCCGATGGGCCAGGCCAGCCGTTCCTCGTCGAGCGAGAACTGGGCGTCGACACCCTGCTTGTTGCCGCGCGGGTCCTGGCGGTCCCAGCGATCCCGGCCCGGCAGGCGCACGGCGATCAGCCCGTGCAGGACGTCCGGATCTCCGTTCTCGTCGTCGAAGCCCTGGTAGCAGAGGGCCGTCGGGATGCCTGCCGCGCGCAGCAGGGCCGCCAGCGCGTGGGACTTGGAATGACAGATGCCGTTACGGGTGGCGAGGACGTCCGAGGCGCGCCAGCTGACCCTGGGATCACCCGAGTCGGCGGAGTGCGGAATGGCGTCGCGGACGAACTCATAGGCCGCGAGCGCGTATGAGTATGCGTCGGCGCCATCGACGCGAAGGCGATCGACGGTCTGCCGTACGAGCGGATGCTCGTGGTCGATGGCCACATCGGCGGCGAGATAGGCGGCCAGGTCTGGGGTTTGCTGCGTCAGCTCCATGCGTGCAGAGCGTACGGAAGCGGCCGACCGGAAAGCAATGGCTTTCCGGTCGGCCGCATATTCATGCGAAGCGTGATGCTACTTGGCCATCTCTTCCTTCAGCGCGAGGACGAACGCGTCCACGTCGTCCTCCGTGGTGTCGAAGGAGCACATCCAGCGCACATCGCCGGCGGTCTCGTCCCAGAAGTAGAAACGGAAGCGCTTCTGGAGCCGCTCGCTCACGTCGTGCGGCAGACGCGCGAAGACGGCGTTCGCCTGGACCGGGTAGAGGATCTCCACGCCGTCCACCGCCCGGACACCCTCCGCGAGCCGCTGGGCCATGGCGTTGGCGTGCCGGGCGTTGCGCAGCCACAGGTCACCGGCGAGCAGCGCCTCCAGCTGCACCGACACGAAACGCATCTTCGATGCCAGCTGCATCGACAGCTTCCGCAGATGCTTCATGGCCCGTACGGCATCGGGGTTCAGGACGACGACGGCCTCACCGAAGAGGGCCCCGTTCTTGGTGCCGCCGAACGAGAGGACGTCGACGCCGACCTCGCTGGTGAAGGTACGCACAGGGACGCCCAGCGACGCCGCGGCGTTGGCGATCCGCGCCCCGTCGAGGTGAACCTTCATGCCGCGCTCGTGGGAGTGCTCACAGATGGCGCGGATCTCATCGGGCGTGTAGACGGTGCCGAGCTCGGTGTTCTGAGTGATCGACACGACCTGGGGCATGGCGCGGTGCTCGTCGTCCCAGCCGTACGCCTGCCGGTCGATGAGCTCGGGGGTGAGCTTGCCGTCCGGGGTCGGCACGGTGAGCAGCTTGAGGCCGCCCACGCGCTCCGGGGCGCCGCCCTCGTCCACGTTGATGTGCGCGGACTCGGCGCAGATGACCGCGCCCCAGCGATCGGTCATCGCCTGCAGCGAGACGACATTCGCCCCGGTGCCGTTGAAGACCGGGAACGCCTCGGCGGTCGGGCCGAAGTGCCCCTTGACGATCTGCTGGAGGTTCTCGGTGTAGTCGTCCTCGCCGTAGGCGATCTGGTGACCGCCGTTGGCGAGGGCGATGGCCGCGAGGATCTCCGGGTGGGCGCCCGCGTAGTTGTCACTGGCGAATCCACGTATCTGCGGATCGTGGTGACGTCGCGCGTCGGTCCTTATGGTTGCGGGGTCAGCCACAGACGCTTTCCGTTCACTTCGGAGGCGGGCTTGGACCAGACGCCGGCGATGGCCTCGGCCAGCTCCTTGACGTCGGTGAAGCCCGCGAACTTCGCATTCGGGCGCTCGGCGCGCATCGCGTCGTGCACCAGTGCCTTGACGATCAGGATCGCAGCCGCTGTCTTCGGCCCTTCCTCGCCCCCCGCCTTGCGGAAGGCGTCCGCGAGCGCGAGGGTCCAGGCCTCGGCGGCCGCCTTCGACGCGGCATAGGCGGCGTTGCCCTCGGTGGGCTTGCTCGCACCGGCCGCGCTGATCAGCAGGTAGCGGCCGCGGTCGCTGCGCTGGAGCCCTCCCTGGAAGGCCAGCGAGGTGTGCTGAACCGTGCGGATCAGCAGCTTCTCCAGGAGATCCCAGTCGGCGAGGTCGGTCTCGGCGAAGGTGGCGCTACCGCGCCAGCCGCCGACCAGGTGGACCAGGCCGTCGATCCGGCCGAACTCCCTCTCGGTCTTGTCCGCCCATTCCCGGGCGGCGGCGAGGTCGAGCAGATCGACGGTGTCGCCGGTGACGGTGGCGCCGCCGTGGGCGTACCGTGCGGCGTCGACGGCCTCCGCCAGGCGGGTGGCATCCGCGTCCGAGGCGACGACGATCGCGCCGGCCTCGGCGAGCCTGAGCAGCGTCGCCCGGCCGGCCGGTCCGGCGGCTCCGGCAACGGCGATCACCGCGCCTTCCAGCGCGCCGTTCCCATTGCCCGTGCTGTTTGCGTTCATGGTCACCGCCTCCTTGGAACGAGCGCTCACGCGGCTGCCTGCTCGGCGTCCGCCGCGGTGATCCCCCTGGTGGAGGCAATCACATTCTTCAGCTTCTTGGCGAGCGCCTCATAGAACATGCTCAGCGGAAACTCGTCCGGAAGCACGTCGTCCACGAGCTTGCGAGGCGGCTGCGAGAGGTCCAGGGCGTCCGGACCCTTGGCCCAGCGGGAGCCGGGGTGCGGGGCCAGGTAGGTCGAGACCAGGTCGTACGCGGCGAACCAGTGGACCAGCTTGGGGCGGTCGATGCCGTCGCGGTAGAGCTTCTCGATCTCGCCGCAGAGCTGGTTGGTGACCTGCGGAGCCCTGTCCCAGTCGATCTTCAGGGTGTTGTCGGTCCAGCGGATCACATCGTGCTTGTGGAGGTACGCGAACAGCAGCTGGCCGCCGAGACCGTCGTAGTTGCGGACCCGCTCGCCGGTGACCGGGAAGCGGAACATCCGGTCGAACAGCACGGCGTACTGCACGTCACGGCCCTGCGGGAAGCCGTCGGCCTCCAGCTTCACGGCCTCCTTGAAGGCGGTGAGGTCGCAGCGCAGCTCCTCCAGTCCGTACATCCAGAACGGCTGCCGCTGCTTGATCATGAACGGGTCGAACGGCAGGTCACCGTGGCTGTGGGTGCGGTCGTGGACCATGTCCCAGAGCACGAATGCCTGCTCGCAGCGCTGCTGGTCGCCGACCATCTCGCGGATGTCCTCGGGCAGCTCCACGCCGAGGAGCTCGACGGAGGCCTCGGTGACGCGGCGGAAGCGGGCGGCCTCACGGTCGCAGAAGATGCCGCCCCAGCTGAAGCGCTCGGGGGCCTCGCGCACGGCGATCGTCTCCGGGAAGAGCACCGCGGAGTTGGTGTCGTAACCGGAGGTGAAGTCCTCGAAGGTGATGCCGCAGAAGAGCGGGTTGTCGTAGCGCGTGGCTTCGAGCTCGGCGAGCCATTCGGGCCAGACCATCCGCAGGACGACCGCTTCGAGATTGCGGTCCGGGTTGCCGTTCTGCGTGTACATCGCGAAGACGACCAGGTGCTGCAGACCGTCGGTGCGGTTCTTGGCGGGCTGGAAGGCGAGCAGCGAGTCCAGGAAGTCCGGCACACCGAAGCCGTCCGCCGCCCAGCGGCGCAGGTCCACGACGAGGGCGCGGTGGTACGCGGCATCGTGCGGGAGCAGCGGGGAAAGCTCTTCGATCGCGGCGATCACGCGTTCCAGCATCACCAGGACGGTGGCAGGCGAGGGGGCGCCTTCGGCGTCGAAGTCGATCGAACCGTCCTTCGCCTGCCAGGGCCGGATCTCCTCCACGGCATCCCTGAGCGCGGGCCAGGCAGGCTGCTCGACCACCCGCTGGGCAGTAGCTATCGCGCCGACCTCGGCGTCGTGCACAAGAATTTCCGTCATCACACTTCCTCCACGGGAGAACCTCGCGTCAAGCAACCGTATCCATGTGTGGTTCTTCGAGACAAGTGAGCCTCAGAAAATTATCCTGCCGACCCCCACTGTGACCGTGATTCTTCCTGTCACATTCCGCTTGCGCGACTCCTTCCGTCGGTTCCGGGGGACACCGGACCGCCGACCACACATCCGGGCGTTCCGGCCGTGCAGGGCGCGCCCACGTACGGGTGACACAGCTCGCCGGGCACCGGCGCTACCGGTAGGACGGGTGTCAGCCGCCTCCCCCTACCCCTCCGGAGACCACCGCGTGACTATCCGTGCCGTCCTTGTCGCAACCGTCATCACCGGATTCCTGCCCGGTGTCGCCGAAGTCCCGGGACACGGCGCCATTCACCCTCGCGTCACCGGCGCTCTCCCGGGTCCGGACCACTAGGCTGCCGAGTTGCCGTAAGCCGAGTGCCGAAGTGCCGCGTGGGCAGGAGCAGCACGCGGGGAGACGCCGTCGACGGAAGCGAGATTGCCTTGACTTTTCTCACCATCGGTCATCGCGGGGTGATGGGTGTCGAGCCGGAGAACACCCTGCGGTCGTTCGTCCACGCCGAGCAGGCCGGCATGGACGTCATCGAACTTGACCTTCATCTGAGCAAGGACGGCGCACTCGCCGTCATGCACGACGCCGAGGTGGACCGGACGACCGACGGCACGGGCCCGATCGCCGAGAAGACCCTTGCCGAGCTGCGGGAACTCGATGCCGGGCAGGGCGAACGGGTGCCCGTCTTCGAGCAGGTGCTCGACGCCGTGCGCTCCCCCTTGCAGGCGGAGATCAAGGATGCGGCCGCAGCCCGGGCGCTGGCCGAGGTGATGCGGCGGCGCGATCTCGTCGACCGGGTCGAGGTGTCGTCGTTCCACGACGAGGCGGTCGCCGAGATCGCTCAACTGGTGCCGGGGGTACGGACCGTGCTCATCGCCAGCCGGTGGAAGAGCGATGTGGTGGACCGGGCGAAGGCGGTGGGCGCGGCAACGCTCGCGCTGAACATCCGCCGTCTCACGCTGGAGGTCGTCGAGCAGGCCCACGCCGAGGGGGTGAAGGTCATCGGCTGGGTGGTGAACACCCAGGATCATCTGCGTCTGGTGCGCGCCCTGGGGCTGGACGGCGCGACCACCGACTTCCCGGAGATCCGCCGCGCCGGCCGCTTCACCGCGTAGGTACAGGGAGGGCTAGCCCTCCTTCAGGTCCTTGATCAGCAGTTCGAAGGCGAGATCGTCGCGCTGGGGGACGCCGAAGCGCTCGTCGCCGTACGGGAACGGGCTCAGTTCTCCCGTACGGCGGTAGCCGCGGCGCTCGTACCAGGCGATCAGTTCCTCACGCACCGAGATCACGGTCATGTGCATCTCGGCGGCGCCCCAGCTCTCCCGGACGGTGCGTTCGGCCTCGGCGATGATCAGCTTGCCGAGGCCGCCGCCCTGCAGCTCGGGGCGGACCGCGAACATCCCGAAGTAGGCGGCTTCCCCGCGGTGTTCGAGCTGGCAGCAGGCGATCAGCTCGCTGTCCCGCTCCACCACGAGCAGTCGGCTGCCGGGTGCCTCGACCACCGCGCGGACCCCGTCGGGGTCGGTCCGCTGCCCCTGCAGGATGTCCGCCTCGGTGGTCCACCCCGCGCGGCTCGAGTCGCCCCGGTACGCCGACTCGATCAGCGTCACGAGCGCGGGCACATCGGCGTCCGCCGCGTCGCGGAAGGTCAGCTGTCCCGGGTCGCGGGGCGGGGCAGTGTCCATGGTGAGGCTCTCCGTTTCTCTGCTGGGCCGTGCCGCAGCAGAGTAGCTCGCCGGTCCGCACCTAATGTCTCGACCATGGTTCATGTGCTGAGCAGTCGGGTCCTGTTGAGCCCTACCGACCCCGAGCGGTCACGGACGTTCTACGGAGAGTCCCTCGGGCTACCGGTGTACCGGGAGTTCGGAACCGGCCCCGAGCGCGGGACGGTGTACTTCCTGGGCGGCGGCTTCCTGGAGGTCTCCGGGCGTTCCGTCGCGCCGCCCTCACCCGGGCTGCGGCTGTGGCTGCAGGTCGCGGACGTCCGGGCGGCGTATGAGGAACTGTCGGCCCGGGGCGTCGAGGTGGAACGGCCACCGGTGCGCGAGCCGTGGGGGCTCGTGGAGATGTGGATCTCCGATCCGGACGGCGTGCGGATCGCGGTCGTCGAAGTGCCGGAGGACCATCCGCTGCGATTCCGGCCCTGAGGGCAGCGGCCCGCGACGGCGCGCAAGTGACCACACCCCTCTGAGGGTTTCTTCCACGCGCTCCCCTCGTACATCAGTGCGCCGCGTACGACCTGCCGGGCCGGGGCATCGACTAGTCGACACCGACGTCGTACGTCCTGGGGAGGTGCGCTGTGCACGGACCGGCGATGTCCGGCTGGCTGCTGATGGCGCTGTGCGGGGTCACGGGCGCGTACTGCCTGCTGCGGATGCGCAGCGGGACGGAGGAGGAGCGCAGAACGGCGCGCGCCGAGGCGGTCATGGGCTTCGGCATGGCCGCGATGGCGGCGCCCGCCACGGTCTTCCCGCCGCCCGTGTGGGGATGGGCTGTGTATGTGGTGCTCTTCGGCGCGGCCGCATTGCGCGGCCTCTGGTTCACCCGCCGCAGGGGGCACCATCTGCACCATCTGGTCGGCTCACTGGCCATGGTCTACATGGCGTTGGTGATGGCGCCGGGCAGTGGCGCGGCAGCGCACGGTGCGGGCGGTGCGGGCGGTGCGCACGGTGGACATCAGATGACGCAGGTCGCCGGTGGCGTGCCGCTGCTGACGGGGATGCTGCTCGTCTATTACGCGGCCTATGTGTTGCGGTCCGGGACGCGGCTGATTCCGGTCGCCGCCGCGGGTCCGGCCGAGGGGCCGATCGGAGGCGGCTGGGGCGCACGCCCGGAGCTGGCACTGGCCTGCCGGTTGACGATGGGGATCGCCATGTTCGCGATGCTGCTCACGCTGTGAGACAGGGAGTGCGATCGACCGTGGCGTACATCACTTGCCGAGCGCAGCCATACCCGCGGGTACCACACCACTCATAGGCTGACGTCATGTTGGTCTCCCTCGTGCTGCTGCTGCTCGGTGCACTGGCCGCCGTCGTGACCCCGCGGCTGATGGCGCGGGCCGAGTGGCCCGAGCGCGAGCCCGTGGTGGCGCTGTGGGTGTGGCAGTGCGTGGTGGCCGGGGTACTGCTGTCCTTCGGACTCTCCATGACGTTCAGCGCGGCCGCAGCCTGGCAGGCGGTGCGCGGGCAGGTGTTCGCACCCGCACCGCACGACGTGGTGGAGGCGTACGCGCTGGCCGCGTACGGGCCGTGGTCCGCCGTCATGGCCGTTCTCCTGGCGCTGGGTGGTATCTGGAGCGCGGCGATGCTGACGCGGGAGATCCGCCGGGCGCAGGTGCGGCGCAGGCGGCGCCGGGCCGAACTGCTGGTCCGTTCCCCGTTGATGCCCGGCGAGGAGCCCGGGACCGGCCGGCTCGTGGTGCTGGAGGGTGAGCGCCCCGACGCCTGGTGGCTGCCCGGAGCAGCACCTCAACTGGTCATCACCACTGCGGCCCTTGGACGACTGAAGGGCCGTCAGCTGGATGCGGTGCTGGCCCATGAGCAGGGGCACGCGCAGGCGCGGCACGACTGGCTGCTGCACTGCTCCGCAGCGCTGGCGAACGGGTTCCCCCAGGTGCCGGTGTTCGCCGCTTTCCGCGACGAGATGCACCGGCTCGTCGAACTGGCAGCGGACGATGTGGCGTCACGGCGCTTCGGGCGGCTGACGATCGCTCTCGCCCTGGTCGAACTGAACGAGGAGCGGGGCGTGTTCGGTCCCTGCCCGACACCGGACGCGGAGCTGCCACTGCGCGTGAACCGGCTGCTGTCCCCCGTCGAGCGGCTCACCGCGGGGCGTCGGCTGCGGCTGACCGCGGCGGCTGCCCTGGTGCCGGTGGTGCCGCTTCTGGTGGCATTCGTGCCGGGACTCAGCGCGCTGGGATAGCCGGTGGCGTGGTCCGTCCGCAAGGATCACCCCATGCACTCCCCGGTCCCGCCCCCTCCCCCCTCCCCGCCGAGCCGCTCGCCTGTTCTCGGAGCCGGCATCGTGTGCGGATGCCTCGCCCTGATGCTCCTGGTCCTGGTCGCCCTGCGCTGGTCCCCTCTGATGTCGCTGGACCGTACGGTCGCCGACGCGCTGCACCGGCGGGCGGTGGCGGAGCCGGGCCTCGTGCACATCAACCGGATTCTGACCGACTGGGTGTGGGACCCCTGGACGATGCGCGTCCTGATCGCGGTCGCCGTGGTGATGCTGTGGTGGCGCGGAGCCCGGATGCTCGCGGGGTGGGTGGCGGCGACGAGTCTGTTCGCCACCCTGCTGCAGCAGGGGCTGAAGTCCGCGGTCGGCCGGGAGCGCCCTCAGTGGCCGAACCCCGTGGACTCCGCCCACTACGCGGCGTTCCCGTCCGGTCACGCCATGACGGCGGTGGTGAGCTGTGGTCTGCTGCTGTGGCTGCTGCACCGGCACGGCGTGCGGCGTCGGGTGTGGCACGTCGCACTCGCGGTGGCGTGGGTCTCGGTGATCGGCGTGGGCGTGACCCGGCTCTATCTGGGGGTGCACTGGATGACCGATGTGCTGGGGGGCTGGCTGCTGGGTGCGACGGTGGTCGCGTTCTCGATCGCCGGGTTCGCCCGGTACGAGGGACGGCAACGGGTTACCTTGCCGCAACGCTCCTGAACCGGCAAGGATCGGACCCATGGTGATCAAGGGTGTGCTCTTCGACTTCTCCGGGACCCTCTTCTGCATCGAACCCGTCCGGTCCTGGCTTTCGGCGGTCCTCGCCGAGCGGGACATGACCGTGAGCGATGCCGACTTCGAGCGGTACGTGGCGGACCTGACGGCCGCCGGGGCGTTGCCGGGCGGCCCGGTGCCGCAGCGCGTTCCCGACCGGCTTGCCGCGGCGTGGGCCACGCGCGACGAGAGTGCGGAACGGCACCGTGAGGTGTACACGGGGCTGGCCCGCCAGGTCGCCCTGCCGGATCCGGGGCTGTACGAGGCGCTCTACGACCGGCACATGTCGCCGACGGCGTGGCGGCCGTACCCGGACGCGGCGGAGGTGCTGGGGGCGCTGCGTGCGGGCGGGATCCGGGTCGGCGTGGTCAGCAACGTCGGCTGGGACCTGCGGCCGATCTTCCGCGCCCATGGTCTCGACGCCTTGGTCGACGCCTATGTCCTGTCGTACGAGCACGGGATCCAGAAGCCGGACCCACATCTTTTTCACACCGCCTGCACACTTATCGGCCAGGATCCGAAAGATGTGGTGATGGTGGGTGACGATCGACACGCGGATGGCGGAGCGGCAGCACTGGGGTGTGACGTGCGCTTCGTCGAGCATCTGCCGGTGGAGGAACGGCCGGGCGGGCTACGGGCGCTCGGGCTCATTCCGTGATCCCGAGGAGGGACATGTGAGAGATGTCCCTGACGCCCAATGGGTCCGATTGTCACACCAGGGCCTTAGCCTGGAGGCATGTCCCGTTATCCGCAGCCTGGAGGCATGTCCCGTTATCCGCGCTCAGCCGATTCCGTGCGTTCCGCCGCAGTGGTGAACGAAGAGATTCGCGACCTGTGGCAGCGTTCCGACGGATGCCTGTCCCCGGACGACGAGGAGGAGTACCAGCGACTCCTCGTGGAGTGGGCCGCAGTGACCGGCGGGAGCACGAAGTCTGCCGCCTAAGCGGTATGGGGCGGTATGCCGCTCCCCGTCCGAATCGGCCATTCCCTGTGCGGCGCCCTCCCGCGCGTCGCACCCTGACTCCTGCCCCGATCGTGATTTTCGGCGGGCGACGTGTCACCACGCAGCGTGACGGGCGTGTCCAGATCCTGGAGCTCGCCCACTCGGATCACGACGTGATCGTGTTCCTGGAGGCTGCCGGGCTCGACGATCCCGAGCGGATTCTCGACAGCCCCGACTCGGTCGAGTGGCGGGGTGGCCGGGCCCACCAGTACGAAACCGCGTAGGAACGGCCGATTCCGGCGATCCCCCGCGCTGCCGGAACCAGGCAGCCACCCCGCACGACCTGGCCCGTCGGGTATCGGTCGGGGGTTGCGCCGATGAGGGGCGGCATGAACCGGTCAACGCAGGGGTTCAGCGCAGCGGTCCATGAGGCCCTGCACCACGCCCCGCTGCCGCGCCCCGCCGGGCGAGGATCCGCCCGGCGGGGCGCGGCGTGAGCGCACGGGTCCGGCGAGACCCGCACAGCCGGATCAGTTGTCGAAGTAATCCGGCTGCGTCTGCACATTGAGCTCCGGCATCCGTACGCGCTTCGCCGGGTCGGTCCGCCGGTCGTCGAGCTTCAGGACGTCGAAGCCCTTGGCGATGTCGTTGGAGTAGATGTATCCGTTGTAGTAGTACGCCGACCAGGGGCCGGCCGTGGTGACGGCGTTCAGGTTCACGGGACCGCGCTCGAAGAACGCGATCTCCTTGGGCGCCGAGGAGTCGGTGAAGTCCCATACCGAGACTCCGCCCTGGTACCAGGCCTGGACCATCAGGTCGCGGCCCTTGACCGGGATGATCGAACCGTTGTGGGCGACGCAGACCTCAGTGGCGGCCTGCGGGCGGTCGATCTTGAAGTAGCTGCGGAAGACCAGCTTGCGGTGGTCGCCCTTGCCGACGATGTCGTAGATGCCGTCGGCGCCGCGCTTCGGCCCGATCTCCTTGTTGCAGGTGGCCGCGCCGCCGCCGCCGAGCTCATCGGTGAAGACGACCTTGTCCGCCTTCTGGTTGAACGTCGCCGAGTGCCAGAACGCGAAGTTCACATTGTCCTGAACCCGGTCGATGATCTTCGGGTTCTCCGGGTCCTCGATGGAGAACAGCAGGCCGTCCCCCATGCAGGCACCGGCGGCCAGGTCCTTCGACGGCAGCACCGTGATGTCGTGGCAGCCGGTCGTCTTCGAGACACCGGGGTTGGTGGGCGCGCCCGGGTTGCCGCCGTCCGGGAAGAGCACCGGGAAGTTCACGACCGCGGCCTTCTCGGGCGCCTTGCGTGGCACCTTGATGACGGAGATCCCGTCGTGCGGCGGCTGGCAGTCCGGGAACGCCTCGTTCGGCGAGTACGAGGAGACGTATATGTATACGCTGCTGCCCTTCGGAACCAGCGTGTGGGTGTGCGAGCCGCAGGCGGTCTCGACGGCGGCGACGTACTTCGGGTTGCGCTTGTCGCTGATGTCGAAGATCTTCATGCCCTCCCAGGAGGACTTCTCCGTGGCGGGCTGGGTGGTGCTGGCACACGAGTTGTCGTTGCGCGAGGAGTCGGTGGACAGGAACAGCAGGTTCCCGGAGACCGAGACGTCGTTCTGGGATCCGGGGCAGAGCACCTGGGCGACGGTCTGCGGAGAACTCGGGTTGCTGATGTCGTAGATCCGGAAGCCGTCGTAATTTCCGGCGAATGCGTACTTCCCCTGGAAGGCCAGGTCCGTGTTGAGACCCTTGAGTGCGTCCTTCGGGACGTTGGCCAGCGGGGTGATGTTGTCGCTGTGGACGATCTCGTCCACGCCGGGTATCTCGCCGTCCTCGATGGCGGCCGTGGCGGCGGCCTCCTGGCTTGCGGAGAGCCCGGTGCGGGCCGCGGGTGAATCACCGGGGTCGGGCGTTGCGACCGCCGGTCCGGCCGTCAGCAGAGTGGCGAAGAGTCCGGCGGCGGCTGCCGCCACACCCAGACGTCTGCGCCGCACTCGGGTGGTGTGCAACGAAGTCACTGCGTCCTCCCCTGTACCAAAGCGTGGTTGAACGGTTGACTGACCCCGGCAGTATCGTCCTTCCCATGGGCATCTCAACAGATGGCAACAGGAACGTAATGAAAGTTATCGACCCCTGAGGTCGCGGATGTGCGCCAAATGATCCAATACGACCCCATGTGGCATTGGAGGAAGCCTTGTTGATATTCCGTCAGGTCGCGCATGTGCACAGATTCGTAGTCGTCGCTGCCGTGGCGACCGCCGTACTCTCCCTCGCCGCGTGCGATGCGGGCGGAGGCGGCCATGACGCCAACGCGCGTGCAGGAGGCGGCCCTTCGGTCGTGGCACCGGGGAAGCCCGGAGAGCCCGCGCAGACCCTGTCCGTCGAGGAGGCCGCGAAGGCCGCCGGGACCGACACCCCCAACTCGGCCGATTTCCGCTATGTGCAGATGATGATCCAGCACCACGCCCAGGCACTGGAGTTGACCGCCCTGGTGCCGTCCCGTTCCTCGTCCGCCTCGGTCAAGCGCATTGCCGAGCGCATCTCCGCGGCGCAGAAGCCGGAGATCGGTGCCATGGAGGGATGGCTCACACATAACGGCGGCGAGAAGAACACGGGCGGTCACGACCACGCCGGGATGCCCGGCATGGCGACGGAGACGCAGCTGAAGCAGTTGCGGGCGGCCGAGGGCAAGGCCTTCGACAAGCTGTTCCTGCAGCTGATGATCACCCACCACCAGGGAGCGATCACGATGGCGACCGAGGCCCTCTCGGAGGGGAACAACGTTCAGGTCGAGGAGATGGCGGGCGATGTGATCGCCCAGCAGACGGTCGAGATCGACCGGATGCGCGCACTGTCCTCCTGACGCGCCGCGCGGCCGCACCTCTCCCCTGCCCCGCCGACCGGTGGGATGCTGGAGTCACCCTCCGGGAAGAGGTGCACCGTGCTCCGTGTCGCCGTCGTCGGCTCCGGCCCCAGCGGGGTCTACACCGCTCAGTCTCTGGTCGAGCAGTCCCGGGTGCCCGATGTCCGGGTGGACGTGCTGGACCGGCTGCCCTGCCCGTACGGCCTCGTGCGGTACGGCGTCGCCCCCGACCACGAGAAGATCAAGTCGCTCCAGAACAGTCTGCGGACCGTCCTGGAGCACGAGCGGATCACCTTCCTCGGCCATGTCCAGGTGGGCGGGGACGGGCTGCCACCCGAGCGGCTGAGCGAGCTCTACCAAGCGGTGGTCTACTGCGTCGGGGCGGCGACCGACCGCGGGCTCGGCATTCCCGGCGAGGATCTGCCCGGCAGCCACTCGGCGACCGAGTTCGTCTCCTGGTACAGCGCACACCCCGATGCGGCTGCCGACAGCTTTGCGTTGCAGGCCCGTTCAGCCGTGGTGATCGGGGTCGGCAATGTGGCGGTCGACGTGGCGCGGATCCTCTCGCGCGGCGCCGAGGAGCTGCGGCCCACCGACGTGCCCCACCCGGCGCTCGGCGCGCTGGCCGGCAGCCGGGTGCGCGAGGTGCACATGGCGGGCAGGCGGGGACCGTCGCAGGCCAGGTTCACCACCAAGGAGCTGCGTGAGCTGGGTGGGCTGCCCGGGGCGCGGGTCGTGGTGGACGGGGCGGAGCTTGCCCGCGATCCGGCGTACGCCCCCGTCGGGGCGCCGGCGGATTCACCGGTGCCGCTGCCGGCGGTGGTGCGGCGCAATATCGAGGTGCTGCGCGGGTGGGCCGATGCCCCTGCCACCGGGCCCGACCCGATGCGCACGATCCACCTGCGGTTCTTTCTGCGGCCCGTCGAGCTCCTCGAACGGAACGGGCGGGTCGCCGGGGTCCGGTTCGCACGTACCGCGCCGGACGGCAGCGGAGGCATACAGGACACCGGTGTGTACGAGGAGATCGACGCCCAGCTCGTCCTGCGGGCCGTCGGCTATCGCGGGCTGCCGCTGCCCGGTCTGCCCTTCGATCCGGCCCGCGGTACCGTGCCCCACCTGGCGGGGCGGGTGCTGCGGGACGGCGTGCCGTCACCCGGGGAGTATGTCGCGGGGTGGATCAAGCGGGGGCCGACCGGAGTGATCGGCTCGAACCGGCCATGCGCCAAGGAGACGGTCGCGTCACTGCTGGACGATGCGCCGCTGCTCGAGGGGCGGCCCTCGGCCCCCGATCCGGTGGCCGCGATGCGGGCGTGGGGGCTACGGCCGGTGGAATGGGACGGGTGGCTGTCGATCGAGCGGGCTGAGGCGGCCCTCGGGCAGTCGCTCGGCCGAGGGCCGGTGAAGATCCCGGACTGGACGGGGCTCCTGGAGGCCGCACACGGCGACCGTCGCTGAACCGCTCCGGGTGGCGTCAGTCTTCGCCGAGCCGGTCCGCCTGCTGGTTCGCGGCGGCGAGAATCGCGTCGAGCAGTCCCGGGAAGAGCGTGTCCAGATCGTCGCGGCGGAGCCCGTTCATCTTGGCGGTGCCCCGGTAGGTCTGACTGACGATGCCGCTCTCGCGCAGCACCCGGAAGTGGTGCGTGGTCGTGGACTTGGACACCGGCAGTTCGATACGGGAGCACGTGAGCTCGTCCTCGGCGGCGGCCAGCTCACGGACCACCTGCAGCCGCATCGGGTCGGAGAGCGCGTGGAGCACCGCCTCGATACGGATCTCCTCGCGTGCGGGGTGGGCGAGCACACGGGCCCCGACGCCCGGGTCCGCGGTGACACGAACGGCGGCGGCGCTGGTGGCGGTCACGGTGACTCCCCTTACGTCGTTTCGGACGGGCACCTCATGATACGAGACCCATCGTACTTTGCCGTATGGCTGACGCATCACGACAGCTTCCGCCCTGTACAGCACCCGGTGTGGCCGTCCCCCCTGACACGAGATCCACGACGGCGCGAACGCGGTTCCGTTCCGGAAGCCGGTCAGCCGCTGAGCAGGTCCGGCCTCTCGGCCAGCGAGGCGAGATGCCCGGCCGGGTCGGCGATCAGTTTGCGGGCCGTCAGGTCGAGCATGCCTGCCACGCCCGTCACCTCCGCCGCGACCGTGCCGTCCTCCTTGAGAATCCTCTGCACGACCTCGAAGGTCTTCCCCTCGCCGTACACGAACCGGCACGTCACCCGGACGCGCTCGCCGCCGCGCAGCTCCCGCCGGAACTTCACCATGGCTTCCAACGCGACCGGTCCCACCCCGCCGGCCAGCAGCTTCTCCTGCGGCAGCCCTGCAGCTCGCAGCAGCTCCCACCGGGCGTGCTCGGCGTACTGCAGATAGACGGCCTGGTTCAGATGCCCCTGTGTGTCGAGCTCATAGCCGCGCACGGTCACGTCAACGAAGAAGGTCATGGTCGCCGCAACATCACCGCACAATCCGCCATTCCCCCACCCGGCGCACTTTCACGCCAACTTCCGTGCACACGCCGCACGTACACGAGCGGCGTCGGCCGAACCAGCCGGGCCGACGTGGTGGAGCGGTCCGGTCCGCAAAGGTGCGACATCCGCCGACCGGACCGCTTGTCAGGGCCGGGACCTGGCAAGGTGCGGGAACCTGAACTCGGTGCGGCTGTGCGCGGCCTCGCCGGGGCGCAGCACCGTGCTGGGGTGGTCCGGGCGGTTCGGGGAGTCGGGCAGGTGCTGGGTCTCCAGGCAGATGGAGCTGTGCCGGTCGTGGCGTCGGCCGGCGGGTCCGCTGAGCGAGCCGTCGAGCTGGTTGGCGGTGTAGACCTGGATGCCGGGCTCGGTGGTCCAGACTTCCATGATCCGTGCCGCGTCGGGGGCGGTGAGCCGGGCGGCCCGCCGGAGGTCTTCCGCGGGTACGGGCTCGCGCACGATCCAGCAGTGGTCGAAGCCGCCCGCCGTGCGCAGCTGTTCGTCCGGCAGCGCGATCCGCTCCCCGAGGGTGCGCGGAGCGGTGAGGTCGAAGGGCGTGCCGCGAACGTCGGCGGCGGGGCCCTGCGGGATGCCGTCCTCGTCGACGGGGAGATAGCGGTCGGCGTCCACCTGCAGTGTGTGACCGAGGATGTCGTCGTCGGCGGTGAGATTGAAGTAGGCGTGGTTGGTGAGGTTGACGACCGTGGGGCGGTCGGTGACCGCCCGGTAGTCGAGTGCCAGGGTGCCCCGGGTGTCGAGGGTGTATGTCACGGTGACGTCGAGCGCTCCGGGGAACCCCATGTCGCCGTCGGGGCTGTGCAGGGTGAGCCGGAGGACCGCGGCGTCCTCGGTGATGTGCCCGGTGGCCTGCCAGAGTCTGGTGTGGAAGCCGTCGGGGCCTCCGTGCAGGGCGTGGCCGCGATCGGTGGCGGGGATGTGGTGGGTGGTCCCGTCCAGGGTGAAAGCGCCATGGGCGATGCGGTTGGCGAAGCGGCCGATGAGAGCGCCGAAGAAAGGGTTCTTCCCGGTGTAGTCGTCAAGGCCTGCCAGGGACCGGACGACCGGTCCGGCGGCTCCCGCGGTGTCCGGCACGGTCAGGCTGTGCAGGATGCCGCCGTAGGTGAGGATCTCGGCCCGGACGCCCGTGCCGGAGTCGAGTGTCCAGACCTCGACGTCGGTACGGGGGTGGGCGGCGCCGAACGGCTGGTGGTGCACGGTGGGGGTGGGCATCGGAGATCCTTGGGGGGTGCGGAGGGCCGGACAGGACGTGCGCGGGGCATACCCCTGAGCTCCTCTAAGGCATGTCCGGCTGTTCGGCGGGCGGCCGGGGCGCGGTCGATTCGCGGACGACCAGACGGTAGCCGGGACGGGGCCGCCGGGGTTCGGGCACCGGACTGCCGGAGAGCCGTTCGACGAGGCTGTCGACGGCGAGCCGGGCGATGGCTTCCTTGTCCGGGGCGATGGTGGTGAGCGTGGCGGCTCCGTAGAGGCTCTCCTCGATGTCGTCGAAGCCGACGACGGCGACGTCCTCGGGGATTCTCAGTCCGCGTTCGAAGAGCGTACGCATGGCGCCGATGGCGATGAGGTCGTTGTACGCGAAGACGGCGTCGGGCCGTTCACCGCGGTCGAGGAGGGCCGCCATGGCGACGGCCCCGTCCTCGCGTCCGTACCCGTCGGTGACCACGACCAGTGACTCATCGGGTTCGAGGCCCGCGGCGACGAGTTCCTCGCGCCAGCCACGGAGCCGCAGATGGGCGGGCTGCCGTTCGCGTCCGGTGCGGGAGCCGAGGAACGCGATCCGGCGGTGCCCGAGGTCGATGAGATGGCGTACGGCTTCGCGGGAGGCCGCCACATTGTCGATGGCGATGTGGTCGTAGGGCGCCTCGTACTCCCGCTCGCCGAGCAGGACCAGTGGCGCGGTCTCGCTGCGCGCCATCAGGTCCTCGGTCTCCAGATGGATGGGGCTGAGGATGAGACCGTCGATGACATGGGACCGAAAGCCCTGGCTGACCAGGAGTTCCTTCTCCCGGAGTCCGCCGGTGTGGTCGACGAGCACCGTGTAGTCGTGCCGGGCGGCCGCGTCGACGACCGCGCCGGCCAGTTCGGCGAAGTACGGGTTGCCGAACTCGGGCACGGCAAGGGCGATGATGCCGGTGCGCCCCTTGCGCAGATGGCGTGCGGTGAGGTTCGGCCGGTAGCCGAGCTCGTCGATGGCCTGCTGCACCTTGGCGCGCATCTTGGGTGTGACGTGCTGATAGTTGTTCACCACGTTCGACACGGTCTTGATGGACACGCCCGCCCGTTGCGCAACGTCCTTGAGGCTGACGCCCACGGCACTCCCTGACTCGACTCGGCGCGCGGTGTCGCGCATGGGATCGGCTTGCTTCGGACCGGGACCGGCGGACCCGGGCCCGGCAGGTTCAGGTGGTTCTGCGGCTGCGCGCCAGATAGCGCTGTGCCACGACGACAACGATAAGGAACCCGCCGCTGACCACCGACTGGTAGGAGGAGTTCAGCGAGCCGATCTGGTTGATCAGATTCTGGATGACGGCGAGCAGCAGGACGCCCCAGAGCGTGCCGCTGATCGATCCGGCGCCGCCGATGAGGAGCGTGCCGCCGATGACGACGGCGGAGATGGCGTCGAGTTCCATGCCCACGCCGATGATCGTGACGCCGGAGGACAGTCTGGCAGCGTTGAGTGCCCCGGCGAGTCCGGCGAGCAGGCCGCTGAGCGTATACACGAGGATCTTCGTCCGGACGACGGGGAGACCCATCAGGGTGGCCGCGTCGCTGCTGCCGCCGACGGCGAAGAGCGTCTGTCCGAACGAGGTGCGCTGCAGAAGAAGTCCGCCGCCCCCGAACAGGACCAGGGCGATCAGGATCGGGTACCCGAATCCCCAGATGCTGCCCTGCCCGAGTTCGGCGAAGGCGGAGCCCTTGGGCACGAGGTAGGTGGTGGCGCCCTCGTCGGTGAAGGCGAGGAGGATGCCCCGGGCGGCGAGCAGGGTGGCGAGTGTGACGATGAACGGTGCCATCCCGGCGCGGGCGATCAGGAGTCCGTTGAGCAGGCCGATCGCCGCGCACACGACGAGCGGTACCAGCAGTGCGGGCAGGAGGCCCCACTGCGAGGCCCAGGCGGCGAGCACTCCGCCGAGGGCGAAGACGGATCCGACGGACAGGTCGATACCGCCGGTGATGATGACCATGGTCATGCCGAGGGCGACCACGGCGAGGAAGGACGCCTGCACGGTCACCCCACGGGCGTTGTCCAAGGTGGCGAATGTGGGGTAGACGAATGAGGCGACGATCACGACGGTGAGCAGGACGGCCAGGACGCCCTGGCGCTGCCCGAGCTCGGCGAGTCGCTGCCCGGCTGTGGGCTCGGCGCCGGACGCCGGGCGGGGCGCGCCGCCACCGGCCGGGGTGGCGGACTTCCGCGGCGCCTGTGCCGGGGATGCGGGGGCTGAGGTGGTTTCGTTCATCGGGACCGACGCTCCCGGGCGACGTAGACGGCGGCGAGGATGATGGCCGCCTGGGCGATCTGTGCGGTGGAGTCAGGCAGGTCGTGCTTGACGAGGGTGGCCCGCAGCAGCTGCATCAGCAGGGCGCCGGCGACGGTGCCGAGCACGCGGATGGAGCCGCCGTTCAGCGGGGTGCCACCGACCACGACCGCCGTGATGGCGGAGAGTTCCATGAGAGTGCCGAGCGAGGAGGGGTCGCTGGCGGTGAGCCTGGCGGTGGCGAGAATGCCGGCGAGAGCGGCCAGCACTCCGCAGAGCACGTACACGCCGATCAGTACGCGCCGGACAGGCAGCCCGGCGAGGGCGGCGGCGGACCGGTTGCCCCCGACGGCCACGATCTGCCGGCCGAAGGTGGTGCGCTGCACGAGGAACGCGACGGCAACGGCGAGCACCGCGGCGATCAGTACGACCAGCGGGATGCCGAGGAAGGATCCGGTGCCGAGCGAGAGCAGGTCGGGGTTGACGATCTGCTTCAGCCGGCCGTCGGCCATGACGAGGGCGAGGCCCCGGCCGCCGACGAACAGGGCGAGCGTGGCGACGATCGGCTGCAGCCCGATCAGTGAGACGAGGGTGCCGTTGACGGCTCCGACGACCACGCCGGCAAGCAGCGCGACGAGGAGCGCGGGCACGAGCCCGTATCCGAGGTAGAGCGGGAGAAGGGCCGCGGCGAGCGCCATGGTCGAGCCGACGGACAGGTCGACGCCTTCGGTGCCGATGACGAGGGCCATGCCCAGGGCGACGATGACGACGGGGGCGACCTGGACCAACTGCGTACGGAGGTTGTCCGCGGTCATGAAGTGTTCGGTGAACAGGGCGTTGAAGACCAGCAGCACGGCGACGGCCGCGTACACGCCGTACTCCTGGTACCAGGCGGGGTTGCGCAGCCGGGCGAGTGGGCGGGCGGGCGAAGGGAGTGTGGCCTGGGTGGTCATCGGGGGTCCTCCTCAGCGGCCGGGCCGTTCCCTCGGGGCGCCGGTGAATGGTCGGCGAGCACTTCGAGCAGTTGGCTCTCACCGACGTCGTCGCCCGCCAGTTCGCCCGCGACCGATCCGCCGCGCAGGACGACGATCCGGTCGGCGCCCTCGATGAGTTCCTCGATGTCGGAGGAGATGAGGAGGACGGCCAGTCCCTCGCGGGCGAGGTCGTCGATGAGGCTCTGGACCTCGGCCTTGGCGCCGACATCGATACCGCGCGTCGGTTCGTCGAGAAGGAGGACCTTGGGCTCCAGACAGAGCCAGCGGGCCAGCAGCACCTTCTGCTGGTTGCCGCCGGAGAGCTCGCCGACCTTCTGCTCGGGGCTCGCCGCCTTGATCCGCAGCCGCTTCATGAAGATGTCGACGATGCGGTCCTGCTTGCTGCGGGAGACGACACCGGCGCGGGAGAGGCGGGGCATGGCAGCGAGCACGATGTTCTCGCGTACGGACAGACCGGGGACGATCCCCTCGGCCTTGCGGTCCTCGGGAAGCAGACTGATGCCCGCGCGGATCGCACCGGCCGAGGTGACCCTGCGCAGGCGGCGCCCGCCGACAGTGAGTTCGCCCGCGTCCATACTCAGCGCACCGGCCAGGGCCTTCGCCGTCTCGCTGCGGCCGGAGCCGAGGAGACCGCCGAGACCGAGCACTTCACCGGCGTACAACGACAGGGATATGTCCTGGAGTTGGTGATGGCGGGAGAGTCCGGTCGCGGTGAGTACGGGGGTGCGGGCCGCGTCGTGTCCCTCGGCGGTGAAGCCGGTCGTGCCGTTGCGGCGGACTTCGGCGAGATCGCGGCCGAGCATCATCGAGACGAGCTGCATCCGGTCGAGATCGCCGAGGTCGCCGGTGTGGATGTGGCGGCCGTCGCGGAGCACGGTGACGCGGTCGCAGATCCGGTAGAGCTCGTCCATGCGGTGGCTGACGTAGAGGACGGCGATTCCCTGGCCGCGCAGGTTCTCGATGACCCGGAAGAGGGTCTCGACCTCGCGCGGTTCGAGCGAGGAGGTGGGTTCGTCCATGACGACGACCCGGGCATTGACGGAGACGGCGCGGGCCAGCGCGACCATCTGCTGGGTGCCGACGCCGAGCGTGTGCAGGGGGCGACGGGGATCCACGCGCACGCCGAATCCGTCCAGCAGGTCGGCCGCTTCGCGGTGCATCCGGCCGAAGTCGATGAGGCCGAGGCGGTTCTTCGGTTCGCGACCGAGGAAGATGTTGCGCGCCACGCTCATCAGCGGGACGAGGTTCACCTCCTGGTAGATCGTGGAGATCCCGGCCTGCTGGGCCTCGAACGGCCGGGCGAACCGGACCTGTTGACCGGACATCCGCAGCTCGCCCTCGTCGGGGCGGTACACGCCGGTCAGCACCTTGATCAGGGTGGACTTGCCGGCGCCGTTCTCCCCCACCAGTGCGTGGGTCTCCCCCGCGCGCAGGGAGAAGGAGACGTCGTCGAGAGCGACGACGCCCGGGAACCGCTTGCTCACCGAGCGGGCTTCGAGAACGCTGTCGGCCACGGCCGGGGCGGTCGCCCCCGGTGCCTGCGGTGCTGCTTCGGGTGGTGCCATGAGTCTTGGCCTTCCGCTGTTCCAGGGGTGTGGGCCCGGGGCCGCCGTGGCGAGTGGGAGCGCCACGGCGGCGGTGAACCTGAAGGGTCGGTACGGAAGTCCGACGGCTCAGTACGCTCCGCCGAGCGAGGCCTTGGCGTTGGTCTCGTCGTAGGCGCGGTCGGAGATGATCACGTTCTCGGGGATCTCCTCGCCGCCGTAGAACTTCTCCGCTGTGGCGAAGGCCAGCGGCCCGAAGCGCGGGTTCGACTCGATGACCGCGTTGTACTCGCCGTCGGCCAGTGCCTGCACCGCGTTGCGGGTACCGTCGATCGACACGACCTTGACGTCCTTGCCGGGCTTCTTCCCGGCCGCCTTCAGCGCGGTGACGGCGCCGAGTCCCATCTCGTCGTTCTCCGCGTAGACCGCGGTGATGTCGGGCTTGGACTGGATCAGCTGCTCCATCACCTGCTGCCCCTTGTCCCGGGCGAACTCACCGGTCTGCTGGGCGACGATCTTCAGATCGGGGGCCTTCTCCTTGATCCGGTCGACGAAGCCCGTAGTGCGGTCGGTGGTGACGTTGTTGCCCGACGCGCCGAGCAGGATGGCGACCTTGCCCTTGCCGCCGGTCGTCTTGATCATGGCGTCCGCGGCGCGCTTGCCCTGCTCCACGAAGTCGGAGCCGAGGAACGCCACATAGTCCTTGCAGGCGGTGGAGTTGACCTTGCGGTCGATGGTGAGGACCGGAACCTTCTTCGCCGCGGCCGCCTTGAACGCCGGCTCCAGACCGTCGGAGTTCAGCGGCGCGACGATGAGGAACTGGGCGCCCTGGGACAGCATGTCCTGGATGTCGCTGATCTGCTTGGAGAGCTGCGACTGCGCGTTCGTGGTGAGCAGCTTCTTCACACCGACCTTGGCGGCCTCGTCCTTGATGGACTGGGTCTCCGCGATACGGAACGGGTTGGCCTCCTTCTCCGACTGGGAGAAGCCGACCACCGCGTCCTTCAGGTCCAGCTTCGGTGCGCCGTAGGTCTGCAGCGAGCAGCCGGGTCCCGAGCCGGCCTCGGGGGTCTTGGCGGCCTGGGCGCCCTGGCTGCTGTCGCCGCCGGCGTTGTTCGTGGTCTCCGACTTGGAGCAGCCGGAGGCGGCCAGCGTGGCGGTGGCGGCGAGCAGGCAGGCCGCGGCGAGGGTGCGGGATCGACGCTGGATCATCATGCGCGGGACGCTCCTTGGCAGGATGTCGGCACACCGGAAGGCGTGCGGTCGGGGCATGGCTGGACGATGAATCCACCGCACGGCGGCTGATGTCACGCATTCCTCACGACCCCGCTTCGAGCTGCACA
This sequence comes from Streptomyces sp. NPDC057565, assembly GCF_042801455.1. NCBI lineage: Bacteria > Bacillati > Actinomycetota > Actinomycetes > Kitasatosporales > Streptomycetaceae > Streptomyces > Streptomyces sp. NPDC057565. Next base: position 25,145 of record NZ_JBHVFU010000050.1, read on the forward strand.
CACTGCTGCACACGTGCTGCTGAACCCGCGGTCGTGAGAGTCTGCGCGGCCTGTCGGCGGCTCGGTTTACAACGTTATATAGGCGGTGCGACACGGGCGGCAAGAGAGTTGTCGATGCGTTTCCAAATTTGTCGGCGACCACGCCGATGACTCCCAAGTCCGGCCTGTGGAGCGCGAATCGACGGTGTGACATCTCTGGACAGCCCTCGAACAGCGTGCTGCCGTACGGCCGGACGCCAAGTTTCCAACGCTGCGATGCAGTTGACGTCCGGGCTCTCACCCGGGGGTCCGCCCCGAGCTGGGCGGCCGGGAGGAGGCCCCGCATCGCGACCGCCACTCCGGCAAGGCCCTCGGCGTCGACGACATGTTCACTGCCGACAGCGCCCGCGTCGTCCAGTTCAGCGAGAACGGCACCGACGACCACCTCTGGCAAATGCCGGCTCGGTGATGTGACGGACCGCTCCCGACGACGGCCGGCCCGGCCTCGACGGAACACCGTCGGTGCCGGGCCGGCCACGGTCGTCAGGGCGGCTCGCTGTCGTGGAGGGCGCTCACCTCATCGGCGGGACCGGCCGGGACGGGAGGCAGGACGGGTTCTCGGTGCGCCGCGCGTCGCGGCTGACCACGGTCGCGAAATTGCCGGGCGTTCGTCCGGCGTCGCCCAGGCCGAAACGGTGCAGTTCCGGGTGGTATCGACGACGGGACCGGCTGTCTCGGCGTACTGTGCCCGGCCTTTGAACTTCAGTGCGGAGCCGTCCACGCCCGGCGTCCATGAGGCGCCTTCGGTGAGAGTGAGCGCACCGAGGCCGGGGCCCTGGTCGCTCGCCGTGGCGCCTTGCCCTCGTCGAGGCGCCGGTCGGCTCCACCCTTCACCTGCTCGCGGTCACCGGCAACCGCGACTGCGGCGATGACCTGCTCGTTGATCTGCCGCACCTTCTCCGAGAAGCGGTCTCGTGGGTCAATCAGGAACTGCCGTACCACGGGGCCGAGATCGCGTTGCTTCGCGACCTCCTCCGCGCACGACAGCCCTGACCGAACCTCAGACTGCGCGGAGGTACTGATCGGGCCTGTGGACCTCACCCGCCAGCTCGCGCGCCGCATGCTGCGCCCATGACGGGCTCCGCAGCAGCTCCCGCCCGAGGAGCACGGCGTCCGCCTGCCCGTCGGCCACGATCTTCTCCGCCTGCTGCGGCTCGGTGATCAGACCGACGGCGGCGACGGGCAGCGAGGTCTCCTCGCGCACCCGGGCGGCGAAGGGGACCTGGTACCCGGGCCCCGTCGTGATGCGGGCATGCGGAGCGTTGCCGCCGCTGGAGACGTCCAGCAGATCGACGCCGTGCGCCTGCAACTCCTTGGCCAGCCGTACCGTCTCGTCGACGGTCCAGCCCTCACGGTCGTCCTCGTCGTTCTCCGTGAGCCAGTCGGTCGCCGAGATCCGGAAGAAGACGGGCAGGTCCTCGGGCCATACGTCGCGGACGGCGTCGACGACCTGGAGAGCGAACCGTACGCGGTTCTCGAAGCTGCCGCCGTACTCGTCCGAGCGCCTGTTGCTGTACGGGGACAGGAACTGCCCGACGAGATATCCGTGGGCTCCGTGCACCTCGGCGACGTCGAAGCCGGCCTCGCGGGCGCGGCGGGCGGCCTCGCGGAACTGCTCGACGACGCCGTGGATCTCGTCCACGGTCAGCTCGTGCGGTACGGGGTGGCCCTCGTCGAACGGGAGCGGGCTGGGGGCGACGGGCTGCCAGCCGTGCTCGTCCGGACCCACGGGCCCTCCGCCCAGCCAGGGGGCAGCCGTCGATGCCTTGCGGCCGGCGTGGGAGAGCTGAATACCGGCGACGGAACCCTGGCTCTTGATGAAGGCGGTGATCCGCCGGAGGGCGGCCACCTGGGTGTCGTTCCAGATCCCGAGGTCGGCGGGGCTGATCCGCCCTTCGGGGCTGACGGCCGTCGCCTCGGTGAGGATGAGACCGGTGCCGCCGATCGCGCGCGCCGCGAGGTGGGCGAAGTGCCAGTCGGTCGCGACGCCGGTCTCCGGCCCCACGGGCTCCGCGCTGTACTGGCACATGGGCGCCATCCATACCCGGTTGGGTATGACAAGCGATCGCAGGGTGTAGGGCTCGAAAAGGACACTCACGGCAGACTCCGTTTCGCCGGGAACGGCAGGATCGTTAGTACGATACATCTCGTAGTACGAGGTTCGTCAAATTACGAAGGTTCTCGTACAACGAAACACGCATGCATGAGGCCCCTCCCGGTTTCGGGAGGGGCCTCATGCATGCGTGGATCAGTCCTTCAGGATTCAGGCGCGGCGCCGAAGCGTGATCCCCGCATCGGCGTCGTAACCCTGCGTCCAGCTGCGTCCGGCGCCGGACTTCCAGGTGACGTGAGCCGTGGCCCCGTCGACCCTGACCGCCTCCACGGTCATGACCCGGTCGCCGTCCCGCACATCGCCGCGACGCAGTTCCCCCGCCTTGACCGTCACGGGCGCAGCCGACTGCGCGCTCTCCGTCTCGTCCGCCGCACGAGCGAGAGCCGCAGCCAGCTCCCGGGCCCGGGCAGGGGTGCAGACCAGTGAGAACTCCCCCGACGGACCGGCCACCCGGACCTCGACCCCCGCCCCAACGGGGGTCACGCCCAGGATCGCACCCTGTCCGTCGGTGTCCTCGATCTCACTCTTCATCGCTCTGCTCTCCCCTTGCCCGTCCCACGACTCACTTCAGCCGGAGGCTCTCCGGCGGGCCCAGGTAGCTGGGCTTGAGGCCGCCGGTGTCGACCACCAGGTTCTGCAGCACCACCGTCGGGTCGACCATCCAGAATTTCAGCACATGCACACCGGCCCGGCCGATGTGGTGCACCGTACGGGTGCGGTTGACGTTGTCGGAGGTGTTGCGCGCCCACTGGACGTTCATCGTGCCGTCGTCGGATCCCGTCACCGCCGTGACATTCACGCTCTGCGGCACGTCGTCGTCGAAGGAGACGGCATAGGTGAGGCCGTCGGACGCAAGCGTGTTGTTGCGCGGCGACAGGTACGCGTGCACGGTGACCGGCCCGGTGGTGAACAGGCTGACCCGGTACTCCAGCCGCGGGCTGCTGCCGCCCGGGCTCTGGCGGGTGGCGGTGACCGGGAAGGGCTCCATGCCGGCGCCGGTCCGTCCGATGCCGGGAATACGCTGCCAGGTGATCCCGTTGCCGCCGACGGAACGGGAGTAATGGTCCGCCTCGATGGAGACGTACCCGTTGGCCTCGACGAATCCCTCGAGCTGCGAGGGCCGCTCCTTGGGGTGGTCGATCACGGCCTGGACGACGACCTCGCGGCCGTCCGGACCGCTGACCGTGATCGGCACCTCCGTGACGCCCTTGGGCGCCCGTGACCAGTCGACGCTGAAAGTGATCCGGTCCTGCTTGTCGACGCGGCCCCTGACGCGGTCGGCGACGAGCCAGGAGGCCCCTGTCCGGATCCGGTAGTCGAACGGGGCGGCGCCCCGGTTGAACACCTCGATGTACTGCGCGGCCTGGCTCTGGTACGGGCTGAAGGCCGGCAGCACGGCCGGGGAGCTCTCCTCGGGCCACCACGTGTCCGAGCCGTCGACGGCCACGCCCATCTCGGCGCCGGCCGGGAGGTCGATGCGCTTGACCGCCGGGAACAGCACGTCCTTGATGGCGACGTTGTCGAGCTCGGGCTGCTGCCAGGGGGCGTTCGGCCCGTAGCGGGCCACATCGCCGTAGTCGATGTGCGGCTGGCTCTGGAACCCCTGCCACTTCCCGTCGGCGACCTTCGTGTTGAAGCGGTCCGCCAGCGCCAGGTCGTCGGCGAGCCGGGCCTCGGCGGCGGCCGCCAGATCGTTGGTGAGGGCCCGGCCCTGGGCCGCGTAGTGCAGGTTCTTGAACTCGGCCTCACGCAGGGCGTACAGGTTGGCGGTGGCCTGCACCTCGTAGCCGACCAGTTCGTACCAGGCGTCCTGGGTGGAGGCGGGGAGCCTGCGGCCGATTCGCTCGGCCTCGGCCCCGAGGCGCTGCCACTCCTCGGTGACGCGCTCCAGCTCCCGGTAGTCGGTGAGGCTGAACGGGGTGGCCTGGTCGTCGTAGCTGATCGCAGACGGGTCCTTGGCCGGGTCCTTGGCCGGGTCCAGGGTGATCTTCCGGTTGAGCAGCTCCGGCTTGCGGCGGGACTGCAGCCGGGCATAGGTACGGAGCACCTCGGCCACCTCCTCGGCCTGCTGCTCCCCGAAGTTCTGGCGGGCGTACTGCTCCTCCCACTCCTGCAGCCGGTCGAGAGTCCAGCGGTCGGGGTTCCAGGCGTACTCCAGGAAGAACTGCGTGGGCAGTTCGTTGCCCTTGAGGTCGCCGACGTTGGTGACCCAGAGGCCGTGGTTCCCATAGGCGACGGACTGGTGGAGCTGGTCCCACATGTTCGGCAGCGACGTCGTGTCCACCCACTTGTAGTTGCGGCCCACTCCGACGTAGTCGAAGTGGTAGTAGAGGCCGTAACCGCCTTCGCGGGCATCGTTCTTGAGGTCGGGGAGCTTACGGATGTTGGCCCAGTTGTCGTCGGTGAGGACGACGGTGACGTCGTCGGGCACCCGCAGGCCGCGGTCCCAGTACCGCTGGACCTCCTTGTAGAGGGTCCACACCTGCGGAATCGTGGTGACGTCCTTGCCGGAGACCTCGGCCAGGATCTGCCGCTGGGTGGCGATGATCTCGGTCATCAGCTCGATGCCGTCGCCGTCGGGCAGGCTGACGTCGCCGTTGCCGCGCATGCCGAGGGTGACGACGCCCTCGAAGTCCTCGTCCTTCATCCGGCGGATGCCGTCGGCCCAGTACGCCTTGATCGCCTCGGCGTTGCGGCGGAAGGACCACTCGCCGGTGCCGCCGTAGGGGTCGTGACCGGGGGTGGTGATGTTGCCCGCGCTGTCGCGGACGGCGGCGACCGCGTGCCGGTTCCACTCCTCGATACCGCGCATCATCGGTGCCTCGTGAGAGGTGCCCATGACGACGCCGTACGCCTTCGCGGTGGCCTGGTTCCTCGGATCATCCTCGGCGAACGCACGGCCCCACACAGCCGGCCAGAGGTAGTTGGCCTTCAGGCGAAGCATCACTTCGAAGATCTTGGCGTAGAAGTCGGCGTTGAAGCCGCCCTCGAAGCCGGGGGCCTTGCCAGGGCCGAAGAATGCCGGTGCCCACGTGCCGAGCGCCGGGTTCTCGTCGTTGATGAAGAACCCGCGGTACTTCACGGCCGGGGTGCCCTGGGTGTGGCGGCCGGGCAGGACGTACAGCCCGTCCCGTTGCACGGGGACGACATCGTCCCACCAGTACCAGGGCGATACGCCGATCCCCCGGGAGACGTCGTACGCACCGTAGATCGTGCCGCGCTGGTCGCTGCCCGCGATCACGAAGGCCCGGTCCACATCGGGCAACGGCTTCTCGACGACGGTCTGGAGGCTGGTCTCCCACTTGCCCTTGATGCCGGAGACGTCGATCTTGCCCGCGGCGATCAGTCCGTCGATCAGCGGGCTGCGGCCGATGGTTCCGACGATGACGATCTCGCGGCCCTTCGGTGTCGCACCCCGTGAGAGAACGGGGCGGACGCCGGTGACGCGCTCGATGTCGGCCTGGAGGTCTTCGGCCACCCGGACGACCCCCGCGTAGTCTCGGTCGCTGACCAGGATCGGGGCCGCCGCGCCGCCCCTGACCAGCGGAAAGCTGCCGGAGCGGGGGGCGAAGGAAATGTATGCTCCGGGGTCCGTCGGCAGCCCGGCCGCGCCCGGTGCGGTGGCCGAGGCCTCCGACGAGAGACCGAGCAGTGAGCCGAGAGGTGTTGCCGTCAGGGCGGTGAGCCCCAGTCCGAGCCCCAGAATCGCTCTGCGGCTCGTGTGTTGCGGGAAGTGCCTGTCCATACTGCTCTCCCAATTTTGTTCACACCAATGACAAATTGACCGGGTGTGCACCTTGACGAGTTGTCGGGTAGGGGTGGGTCAGTCGGAGGTGCCGGGCACGGCGGCCCGCGGCACCGCGGTAACCGCCGGCTCGGCGTCGCTGTCACCGTCGGGGGCGGGCGACACGGCGGCCACGATCGCGTCGGCCGTCGCGTCGGGCTCCTGGCCGAGCAGGCCGACCACCACGTACACCACCAGCGAGGTCACCAGCGGGGTCACGATGACGACGGTCCGGTCGGAGCATGCTCACGGTGATGAGGACGACCGTGCACACGCGGGCGATGAGCAGCCCCGTCGCCGGCGGCAGTTCCTTGGCGCGGCGCACGACCGCCGGGACGATGTCCCGGGTGACGACCGCGGAGACGGCGATGGATCCGGAGGCCGTCCGTCACTGCGCTGCCTCCTCTGCACTGTTGATCATGTGGGGTTTCAGCCCCTGCCTGCGGCCAGCGCGAGGTCCGCGCTCATCGCGTTGTACGCGGCCTTGGCCTTGAAGTTCTCGTCGAGGATGTTCGCCGCGCCCTCCCCCTTGAAGACGCCGGGAACCCAGGAGTACTTGTCGGTGAAACCCCACACCGTGAAGTCGGTGCAGTGCTCGGTGAGCAGGCAGCCGCGCAGCAGGACGTCGTAGGCCTCCGCCTGCGCCTCCAGCTTTGTGTTGTCGACGGGCATGGGGATGCGGACGTCGGCCTCGGTGATCGCGGTCTCCAGACCGAGGTCGTCGAAGCGCTTCATGTTGGTGGCAATGTCGTGCGGGGCGCTGTACTGGACGTCCAGGTGCCCCTGGATGCCGACACCGTGAACCGGCACGTGCTCCTTGCGGAGCTGCGCAACGAGGTTGTAGAGGGCGGTGCTTTTCGCGTTGACGCCCTCGATGTTGTAGTCGTTGATGAAGAGCTTGGCCTTGGGGTCGGCCTGGTGGGCCCAGCGGAAGGCGTCGGCGATGTAGCCGGGGCCGAGCTTCTGCAGCCAGATGCTGTTCCGCATGGTGCCGTCGTCGTTGAACGCCTCGTTGACGACGTCCCACTGCCAGATCTTGCCCTTGAAGTGGGTCACCTGGTCGGTGATGTGCCGGTGCAGGATGTCCCGCAGCTCATCGGCCGTGAAGTCGCCGTTGTTCAGCCAGGCGGGCAGCTGGCTGTGCCAGACCAGGGTGTGCCCCCGGACCAGCTGACCGTTCTCCTCGGCGAAGTCGACCAGCTTGTCGGCGGCGGCCCAGTCGTACGTGCCGCGCCGGGGCTCGACGGCCTCCCACTTCATGACGTTCTCCGGGGTGACGGAGGAGAACCCCCCTGCGGCCTTGGCCCGGTAGGGCGCGTCGGATGCGAGCGCCGACATGTCGACCGCCGTTCCGATCCGCAGGTCGGCACGCTTGCCCAGAGCGCCAAGGGTCTTGGCCGCGACGTCGCTCTTCGGCTTGGCGTGCTGGGCGGCGTTCTCGGGGGTGGCGCTGGCGGCGACGGTGAACGTGGAAACCAGCAGGGCTGCGGCGGCGGTGCCGACGACGGCAGCCCGATTTGCCTTGTGCATGACATTTCCCTTCGATGGAAGTACCGCGTCGAAAGTTTCGGGATCCTCCCCGCAGATGGAGCAGGGAGGCCCGAGCCCTCAAGCAAAAGCAGATTCAGGTCAGTTCGATCGACGTGTCGCAGACGAGCCGGCGCCGGTGATCGACCGTGCGCTCGGGACCGGTGAGTCGCAGCCGTACGGTCTGCTTGACGTCGTCGGCCGCGCTGGATGTCGCGAGCCGCAGTTCGAGATCGCCGGGTTCGACGATCCGTCGGCCGCCGATACCGGTGAAGGCCACCAGATCGGCATGGAAGTGGAACCGCACGCGGCGGGCCTGCCCGGCGGCGAGCTGCACTCGGGCGTACCCGATCAGCCGCGATTCCGGGCGGGTGGTCTGGGCGACCGGGTCGTGCACGTAGAGCTGCACCACTTCGGCGCCTTCGCGGTCCCCGCTGTTGCGGACGGTGAGTTCGATGTCGGCGGAGCCGTCGGTGGGGATCTCGGCCGGGGCCGCGGCACCGGCCTCCCACTCGAACGACGTGTACGACAGACCGTGTCCGAAGGGGTGGAGCGGAGTCGGGTCCAGGTTGCTGACCCCGCTCGCCAGCCCCAGCGGCGGTTGCAGATAGGTCCACGGCTGACCGCCGGGACCCTGCGGCACACTGACCGGCAGCCGGCCGGAGGGGTTCACCCGGCCGGAGAGCACACCGGCCAGCGCCGGACCGCCCTCCTCGCCGGGGAAGAACGCCTGCACGGTGGCAGCCGTCCGGTCGGCCCAGCGGCCCAGCGCGTACGGTCGGCCGGTCAACAGCACCAGGATCACGGGGGTTCCGGTGGCCAGCAGCGCGTCGAGCAACTCGCCCTGCACACCGGGCAGGGCGAGGTCGGCGGCGTCGCAGCCCTCGCCGGTGGTCCCGCGGCCGAACAGCCCGGCCCGGTCGCCCAGCACGGCGACGCACACATCGGCGTGGCGGGCGAGCTCGGCCGCCGCCTCGATGCCGGAGGTGTCCGTGCCGTCCACGTCGCAGCCGGCCGCCGAACCGATGTCCGCACCGGGGAACTCCGCGCGCAGGGCTTCCAGGACGGTCGGAATGTCGATGCCCATCGGCACCTCGGGGTGCGAGACACCGACATGGCTGGGGAAGGAGTAGCAGCCGAGCATGGCAAGGGCGTCGTCGGCGCGCGGCCCGACAACCGCGATCCGGCCGTCGCCGCGCAGGGGCAGCGCATCGTCGGGGTTGGCGAGCAGCACGATGGCCTGCTCGGCCAGTTGCCGGGCGAGTGCCCGGTTCTCCGGCGGGTCGAGGTCCACGGTCTCACGCGCCTGCTCGGGGTCCGCCCCGGCCAGCACGGCCGGCAGCGGCGACCATTCCGGGTCGAGCAGACCGAGTTCGCACTTCTGCAGCAGCACACGATGCAGTGCCCGGTCGACCAGTTCCTCGGCCACGGTGCCCTCCTGCACGGCCGCGACGAGCGCATCGCCATAGCTGCGGACGGTGGGCAGCTCGACGTCGACCCCGGCGGTGAGCGCGAGGCGGGCGGCGTCGGAGCGGTCCGCGGCGACCTTGTGCAGGGTTTCCAGGAAGCCGATGCCGAAGTAGTCGGCGACAACGGTTCCGTTGAACCCCCAGGTGTCCCTGAGCAGTTCGGTGAGCAGCACCGGATCGGCCGCCGTGGGGACGCCGTCGATCTCGGTGTACGAGGACATCACCGAACGGGCGCCTCCCTCGCGCAGCGCCATCTCGAAGGGCGGAAGGGTGACGTCGGTCATCTCCCGCGCACCGGCCCGGACCGGCGAAAGGTTGCGGGCGCCGGCCGACGCGGCGTATCCGGCGAAGTGCTTGAGCGTGGCGACGATGCCGGCGGACTCCAGGCCGCGAACGTACGCGGTGCCGATGGTGCCGACCAGGTACGGGTCCTCGCCGATGGTCTCCTCCACCCGGCCCCAGCGCAGGTCGCGCACCACGTCGAGGACGGGTGCCAGTCCCTGGTGGACGCCCACCGACCGCATGTCACGGCCGATGCGGTGGGCCATCTCGGTGACCAGATCCGGGTTCCAGGCAGCTCCCCAGGACAGCGGGACAGGGTAGGCGGTGGCGCCCCAGGCGGTGAAGCCGGCGAGGCACTCCTCGTGGGCGAGCGCCGGGATGCCGAACCGTCCGGCCTCCACGATCCGCTTCTGGGCACGGGCCAGTGAGACGGCGCCGACGCCGGGGTCCACCGGGGCGGTGCCGAACGGTCTGGTCAGTTGGCCGAGCCCGCGGGTGGTGAGCTCGTCCCAGTCGACCGGGTCGACCATGTCGTTCTGGTGCGGTGCGACCCCGTCGCCATCGGCGTCGGCGCCCACCCAGACTCCGTACAGCTGTGCGGCCTTCTCCTCCAGGGTCATCCGGGCGACGAGGTCGGCCACCCGCTCCTCCGGGGTGAGGGAAGGGTCGCGCCAGGGGCCGTCGACGGCGGTGGCCGGATCGGCTCGGAGTGCGTGCGGGACAGGGTGGATTGCCATGGGGGCAGGGGTTCCTCTCATGAGTGCGGTGGTGCGGGGCGGCGTCGGTGTGCTACTTGCCGCCCACCCCCATCAGTCCGTTGATCAGCGCCTTCCGTGCCACGAGGTACACGGCGAAGATCGGCACGACGGAGAGGACGATCGCGGCCAGCACGGCCGGGATGTTGACTCCGAACTGGGTCTGGAAGTTGAAGAGACCGAGGGTCAGTACGCGGTTCTCCTCCGACTGCGTCAGGATCAGCGGGAACAGGAAGCCGTTCCATGCCTGGAGCGCCGTGTAGATCGCCACCGTGCTGATGCCGCCCTTCGACATCGGTACCGCCAGCTGCCAGAGCATCCGCAGGGGCGTGGCGCCGTCGAGCGCCATCGCCTCGTACATCTCCTCGGAGACATCGCGCATGGTGCCGCTGAGAATCAGTACCGCCACCGGCATCGCGAAGGCTGCCGTCGGCAGGATGATCGCGGGCAGGCTGTCGTAGAGCCCCATCTTGCCGATGAGCAGGTACAGCGGCACGATCACCGCCTGCGCCGGGATCGCGACGCCGAGCAGGAAGGTCCGGAAGGCGAGCGACGAGAGCCGGCTGCGGGTGCGCACAGCCACATAGGCGACGGGCACCGCGAGCACCAGCACGATGGCCACGGTGGAGGCGGCGACGATCACCGTGTTGCCGAGCATCGTGGAGAAGCCGCTGTCCAGCACGGTCTTGTAGTTGTCGAGCGTCGGGTTGGTCGGGAAGGCCAGCGGGTCGCCGTTGAGCGCCTCGTCCTGGTGCATCAGGGACGAGGAGATCAGCGTGTAGAGCGGTACGACCACGAGGACGAGCCAGACCAGCGAGCCCAGACCGGCCAGCGGGTTGCCCCACCGCTTCCGGCGGCGGGCTGTGGCCAGGCGGGTTCGGAACGCGGGCGACACGGTCGGCGCCGCGTGGCGGGTGTCGACTGACATCTCGTCACATACCTTCCCGGGTGGACCGCATGTTCCCGAATCCGCTGAAGCGGACCAGGACCAGCGACAGGGCGGTGGCCACCACGACCAGGGCCGTGGCGATCGCCGCGGCGTAGCCGAGGTCGTAGGTCTGGAAGCCGGTCCGGTACATCAGATACGGCAGGACCGTGGTGTCCGTGCCGGGACCGCCCTTGGTCATGATCAGCACGGTGTCGAAGTACGTCAGCGAGCCGACGATCATCAGGACCGACGAGGTCGTGATGGTGTTGCGCAGCTGCGGCAGCGTGATGTGGAAGAACTGCCGGAACATGCCGGCGCCGTCCATCTCGGCCGCCTGATAGAGCACCTGGGGGATCTGCCGGGTACCGCCCTGATAGATCAGGGTGTGGAACGGCATGAACTGCCAGCCGCCGACGAACGCCACGGTGAGCAGGGCGCCGGTGGACGATCCCATGACGTTCGGATCGATCCCGAACCACGGCCCGATCTCCTTGATCACGCCGAAGTTGGGGTCCAGCAGGGCGTGGAAGAGCATGGCGATGGCGGTGGTGGAGAGCAGCAGCGGGACGAAGAAGACCGCGGAGAGCACGGCCCGGCTGCGCTGGCGACCTGCCGCCCAGACCCCGAGCAGCAGTGCCACGGGGGTCTGGAAGACCCAGCTGATGGTGGTCAGCAGGAGGCTCAGCCAGGCGGCCTGCCGGAACTCCGGGTCCTTGAACAGCCGGGTCCAGTTGTCCAGGCCGGCCGAGGTCGGGGAGTTCAGCCCGTCCCAGTTGCAGAAGGAGAGATACACGGCGATCGCCAGCGGGACGATCGCGAAGACGGCGAAGAAGAGGATGCCGGGCAGGGCCCAGCTGACGGGTGGACGGCCGACGTTGCCGACGGCCGTCTTCCTGCCTCCGCGCATCTTCGGGTGCGGAGTGTGAGCGGACATTCTTACTTGACGGCCTTCATCGCTGCGACGAACTGCTCATGGCTGGACTTGCCGGCGAACAGCTTGCTGAGCTCCGTGAGCAGCGGGGTGGCGTACTGGGACTCCAGTGCCTGGTCCCACGAGAGCGTGAAGCTGGGCGCCTTCTGGACCAGGCTGTACTGGTCGTTGGCGAACTGCGGGTTGGGCGACGTGCTCAGCATCGAGGCCGCGTTGGAGGTGGTGGGGATGTCTCCGTTGTCGACCAGCGCCTTGGCGTACTTCTGCGAGGCCATCGTCTTGAGGAAGGCGATCGCGGCGTCCTTGTGCTTGGTGCGCGCGTTGATCGACCAGTAGTTGGTGGGGTTGCCCACCACGTCCGCCGCGTCGCCGACCCCGCCGGCCACGGTCGGGAAGGCGGTCCAGCCGAGGTCCTTCTTGGCGAACTCGGGCGCCTTGCCCAGCTGGGTCGAGTACTCCCACGAACCCATGAGGTGCATGGCGGCCTTGCCCTTGTTGAGAAGCGTGGGCGCGCCACCGTTGCCGTAGTCGACGGAGTTGAAGTTCTTGCCGAAGGCACCCTGGTCGACGAGGTCCTTGACGGTCTGGGCCGCCTTCAGCACCGCCGGGTCGCCCCAGCCGGAGCTGTCGCCGTTCTGGATCTTCTTGAAGACCTCGGGTCCGCCGATCCGGTCGAGCAGGTACTCCATCCACATCAGCTCGGGCCACTTGTCGGAGCCGCCGAGGGCGAAGGGCGTGATGCCCTTGGCCTTGAAGGTGGTGATGGCCTTCTGCAGGTCCTCCCAGGTCTTGGGGGCCTCGAGCTTGTTCTCGGCGAAGAGCGTCTTGTTGTAGAAGAGCATCACGGGCTGCATGCCGCGCATCGGCACCCCGTAGATCTTCCCGTCGAGGCCGCCCGCCGTCATGATCGACGGAAGGAATCCGTCCTTGAGCTCGGCGTCGCCGTTGACGGTCGACGTGAGGTCGACCAGCTGCTTGGCATCGACGTAGGGCTTGATCGAACCGCCGCCCCAGTTGAAGAAGATGTCCGGGGCGCTCGGCGAGCCCATCGAGCTGCGGAGCTTGTTCACGTAGTCGGTGCCGGGGACCGAGACAAGCTTGACCTTGACCTCGGAGGTCTTGTTGAACTCCGTTACCGCAGCTTGCTGGACCTTGACCGCGTCGTCACCGTAGACATAGGCGGTGATGGTTCCCCCGTCGCTGCCGCTGCCGCTGCCGGATCCGCAACCTGCCAGCAGCCCGGCCATGACCATGGCGGCGCCTGCTGCGGTCCATCTCGCCGCACATGTGCCCTGAGTGAAAATTCCCGACCGCATGACCGCACCTCTGTCGAATGTTTCGGGCTTGCTTTCGAATGTTGCCGGAACGGTACGGTCGCGTTTCGGGCACGTCAAGAGGTTGCCGGAAGGATTTTCCGAGCCCTGGCCCCTTCCCCGATCGGAGCCACGGGAAGCTACGATTCCCGCATGAGCCCTGCGAAGGTCCAGTCCCCACAGGAGAAGGCGTCTGCCGACGAGCAGTCGGAGAGCACTGCCACGCTGGCGGAAATCGCCCGCGCGGCCGGAGTGTCGGCTCCGACAGTTTCGAAAGTGCTGAACGGCCGCGCCGACGTTGCACCCGGTACGCGCACCAGGGTGGAGGAGTTGCTGCTGCTCCACGGCTACCGCCGCAGGCGGGGTTCCACGGCACAGTCCCAGCTGATCGATCTGGTCTTCCACGAGCTCGACAGCAGCTGGGCCATGGAGGTCGTCCGGGGCGTCGAGAACGTGGCCCGGGAGGAGGGACTGAGCCTGGTTCTCTCCGAGAGCGCGGGACGGCTGACCCCGGGCCAGACCTGGGTGGACGGCGTGCTGGCGCGCCGTCCGGTCGGTGTGATCCTGGTGCTCTCTGATCTGACCGCAGCCCAGCGCGCCCAGCTGACCAGCCGAAACATTCCGTTCGCAGTGGTCGACCCCGCGGGCGACCCGGGTGACGACGTGCCGTCGGTCGGAACGACGAACTGGCAGGGCGGACTGGCCGCCACCCGCCACCTGACCGGTCTCGGACACCGTCGGATCGGCGTCATCAGCGGCCCGTCCCGCATGATGTGCAGCCGCGCCCGCGTCGACGGCTACCGGGCCGCGATGGAGACAGCAGGTCTGCCCGTCGATCCCGACCTGGTCCGGGAGGGCGAGTTCTCGCACGAGGACGGCTACACCGCGGCGCTGGAACTCCTGCGGCTGCCGGAGCCGCCCACCGCGGTGTTCGCCGGCAACGATCTGCAGGCACTCGGCGTCTACGAAGCCGCCCGCGAGCTGGGCCTGCGCATACCGGAGGACCTCAGCGTCGTCGGCTTCGACGATCTGCCGCTCACCCGGTGGATCGGGCCACCGCTCACCACGGTGCGGCAGCCGCTCATCGAGATGGCCGAGACGGCGGCCCGGCTGGTTCTCGATCTCGGCCGGGGCCGGCAGCCCGCGACCACCCGGGTCGACCTCGCCACCAACCTGGTGGTGCGCAGCAGCACGGCGGAACCGGGCCACTGACACCCGTCTCGACCCGCGGTTGTCACCAGTGCGCGTGACTGAGGTCGAGATGCCGCCCGGTCTTGATCCCGTTGGGGACGATCGGCTCGGCAACGTGGGCATCACCGTGGGCCGACCGCAGCCCACGGCCTCGCCGAGGGTCGTCCGGGTCCGGGCGACGCGATTCGCGGACAGCGAGCGAGATCACCCGGGTCCGACAGCCGACCCTCCGCGGCGGGACGCGGCATGGAGGACCTGGCGCACGTCTGCGCAGCGCCTGAGATCTCCATGTCCTGCCCTGCGACGTGGCGTGCCTGGGCGCAGGCGCTTTCGAGCCTTGTCGGTGACGAAGGCGAAGGTGGAGCCGCCCTGTCCGATCCAGGGGTATCGGGGGGGTGGGTCAGCATGCGGACGGCGGAACTGACGGGCGGCGGGTCGGGTCGGCCGAGTTCCCCTTCGTCGGACATGCGCCGCCCCATGATGAGGGCCGCAGCCTGACCGCGTACCGGCACTCCACACGCGAGATTTTGTATGGACATAGCGGGTAAACAGGAGCTATGGGTGGCTTTGGGCGATATATTTCAAGGCTTCGGCAATCGAAACCTGGGCACCCCCGCACCCTGCTCGGCGTGCGCAGCGTCGCCGCGGAAGTGCTGCTGCTGGAGCTGGCCCTCGTGGTGCTGCTCGTCGCCGCGGCGGCGCTCTCGCTCGTGGTGCAGGGTCGGCGGGCCGCCGTTCACGAAGCCCAGAGAGGTTCGTACGCCGTGGCCGAGGCGTTCGCCCACTCCCCCGGCATCGTGACGGCGCTGGACGGCCCGAATCCCACCGCAGTGCTGCAGCCACTCACCGAGAAAATCCGGAAAACCACCCACGTCGATACCGTCGTCGTGGCCGACATACACGGTATCCGCATCACCCACCCCGATCCCGCGCTGATCGGCAAGCACATCATCGGCCCGTACAAGGAGGCGGTCCTCGGGCATGGCTTCACCCGTACCTTCACGGGAAGCCGGGGGCCGGCCGTGAACTCGGTGGTGCCCATACCGAGGGCCGACGGCTCGACCGCCGGCCTGGTGTCCGTGGGCATCAGGGTCAGCAACGTGAACAAACTGGCCGACCGCGAACTGCCGGTGCTGGTCGGCGCCGCGGTGTCCGTATTTGCCCTCACGTCCGGCGGTGCGGCACTGATCAGCCGACGTCTGCGGCGGCAGACGCACGGCCTCGGCCCCGCCGAGATGACGCGGCTGTACGAGCATCACGACGCGGTGCTGCACTCCGTACGCGAAGGCGTCCTCATCATCGACGGCGACGGGCGACTGCTGCTGGCCAACGACGAGGCCCGGCGACTGCTCCGCCTGCCCGCGGAGGCCGAAGGACTTCCGGTGACGGGCATCGGCCTGCCTCCTCCCCTCGCGGAACTGCTCGCCTCGGGGCGCTCCGCCTCCGACGAGGTGCGCATGGCCGGCGACCGGCTGCTGGCCGTGAACCTGCGGCCCACCGACGAACACGGCGGACCTGCCGGGACGGTCGCGACCCTGCGGGACACGACAGAACTGGCCGCACTGGCCGACCGGGCCGCCGAGGTAAGGGAGCGGCTGCTCCTGCTGCACACGGCCGGTGTGCGCATCGGTACAACACTGGATGTGACCCGGACCGCGGAGGAACTGGCCGAAGTGGTGGTTCCCCGTTTCGCCGACTTCGCCTCGGTCGACCTCGCCGAGCCCGTCCTGCGCGGTGAGGAACCATCGGTGCCGAGCGGCACCGTGCTGAACATGCGGCGTACAGCCGCGGCGGGCGTGCGCGCAGACCACCTCCCCTTCTACCCGATCGGGCGGGTCGTCGGGTTCGTTCCCACCAGCCCGGCAACCCTGGGACTGATCCATGGACACACCATGCTGGTGCCGGACCTGTCCTCCGAACCTGGCTGGCAGGGGACCGACCCCGAACGGTCGGCGAGGATCCTCGAGTACGGTGTCCACTCCCTGCTCTCCGTTCCGCTGCACGCACGCGGTGCGGTCCTGGGCATGGCGAATTTCTGGCGCTCGGAGAATCCGGATCCCTTCGACGAGGACGATCTGACATTCGCCGAAGAACTGGTCGCCCGGGCGGCCGTCTGCGTCGACAACGCCCGCCGCTACACCCGCGAGCACGAGATGGCGGTGACGCTTCAGCGCAGCCTGTTGCCCCGCGACCTGCCCGAGCAGAACGCGCTCGACATCGCCTACCGCTATCTGCCGGCTCAGGCGGGGGTGGGCGGCGACTGGTTCGACGTCATTCCGCTGCCCGGTGCCCGCGTCGCGCTGGTCGTCGGTGACGTCGTCGGGCACGGTCTGCACGCCGCCGCGACGATGGGCCGCCTGCGCACCGCGGTCCACAACTTCTCCGCACTGGACCTTCCGGCCGACGAGCTCCTCGCGCGCATCGACGAACTGGTCGCGCGGACCGACCGGACGGAGAACGCCGACGGCGGGCGCGCGGAGATCACGGGGGCCACCTGCCTGTACGCCGTCTACGACCCGGTGGCCGGCACCTGCTCCGCTGCCCGGGCGGGCCATCCCGGTCCCGTCCTGGTGCTGTCCGACGGCACGGTGCAGTCCCCCGATGTCCCCGCCGGCCTGCCCCTGGGCACCGGCTGGCTGCCCTTCGAGTCGGTGGAGTTGCCCCTGCCGGAAGGGAGCCGTCTGGTGCTCTACACCGACGGCCTCGTCCAGTCGCGCGAGCGGGACTTCGACACCGGACTCGCCACGATGCGCGGAGCGCTGGCCGGACAGCACCGGACCCCGGAAGAGACCTGCGACGACCTGGTCTCCGCGCTCCTGCCCACCCCTCCGGGTGACGACGCCGTCCTCCTGGTGGCCGCTACGCACACCCTCGACCCCTCCCGTGTCGGCGAATGGGACGTCGAGTCCGACCCGTCGGCCGTCGCCGGGGTCCGCAAGGACGTGTCCCAGTGGCTCATCGACCAGGGCCTGGAGGAAGAGACCTTCACGACCGAGCTGATCCTCAGCGAGCTGGTCACCAACGCCATCCGCTACGGCGACCCTCCCATCCGGGTCCGGATGCTGCACGACCGGGCCCTGATCTGCGAGGTGTCCGACTCCAGCAGCACCGCACCGCATCTGCGCTATGCGTCGACGACGGACGAGGGTGGCCGCGGCCTGTATCTCGTCGCCCAGTTCGCCGATCGCTGGGGCACCCGCTATACAGCCGAGGGCAAGATCATCTGGTCCGAACAGACACCGGGCGCAACTGGAGCGCCGACGTTCGAGTGGACCGACGAGGCCCTGGACATCTGAACGCGCCACCAGGACCGCCGTCGCCACACCCTGGGGCACGACCCCGGCCGGGGCGTGTGCCGGAAGTCCCGCCGTCCGCCCGCAGCGCGGGCCCGGTGGCGTCCGGTGCGTGCGATCGCAAGGCGGAGGGTCGCCCTCGTACGGGACGTACTCGGGCGAGCCCGACAACGCGGCGAGCGTGCGTGACGGGCGTCGCGGGGCAGGCGGGACTTCCGACACACGCCCTGGTGCCCCTCCCGGCAGGTTTCGCCCGGGCCCTCGGCGACACCGCAGCCACCGACGCTCAGCCGCTGTAGACATCGAGACGGCCGCACATCCCGAACTTTCCGTACGCCGAAGGCTGCTGGGCATACACGCAGGCGGCCGCGAGATGGCCGCCGTCACCCTGCGCCAGGGCGTCCAGCTGATCGCCGGTTGCCCGGGATGCGGCGGCGGCGCCCTGTTCCCAGCGCCCCCGCCAGTCGTCCGTCCGATGTCTCACGAGCGCGGCGGCCGCCCGGTGGAAGGCGGCGAGCGGCTCGGTGTCGCCCGCCTCCGTGGCCCGGCGCAGCGCGAGAAAGCCCTGGACGGCGAGGTCGCGGCGGGCGCGGGCGGCGCCTTCCTGTTCCGGCTCGGAGCCGTGGACGGGCAGAGCAACGGCCGCGCGATAGGTGTCGGGGTCCGTCAGGAAGCGCGGCGGGAGGGTGAGCACGGCGTCGCCCGCCTCGGGCAGTCCGCTGTTCTGCATGAGAACGACGATGCGCAGGTCCTCGTCGTTGACGAGCCGGTGGATCGTGCCGGGGGTGAACCACACCAGTGAACCGGCGGCCAGGGGCGTCTGCCGGAAGCCGGACAGGGTGAGCGTCTGTACCGAGCCCGTGCCCCCGACCACCACATACCCCTCGGAACAGGTGAGATGGAGGTGGGGCGTACCGCCGCGCAGTCCATCCTCGGTGGGCCAGTCGTAGACCCTGAGGTGGGAGACGGCTACGGCGCCGGGCAGTCCTTCGAAGGTCACCATGCGCGCTCCTCGGTCGGGTCCGTCGGCAGTTCGTCGGGAGCCCATCGAGGGCCCACCAATTGGGCAAGCGCTTTCTACGAGGGAAGTTACGGCCCGCCCCGGACGGCGGTCAAGGGTGCCCCGACGATGTCGGCCGCGGCCCTGTGCCGGATCGCCGTCCGCCTGGCACTCGCCGTCCGACCTGCGCAAACGCCTTCTCTGCAAGCCACTGTCAGTGGCCGGGTGCAGACTGACCCGTGTCCGCGACAAAGGCGTTTCGGGAGGTGTCGGCGATGTCCGACGTACTGCTCACTGTGGGAACCCGCAAAGGACTCTTCATCGGCCGCAGACGAGGTGGCACGTGGGAGTTCGGCGACCCTCATTTCAACGCACAGGCGATCTACTCCATCGCCATCGACACCCGCGGCCAGGTCCCCCGGCTGCTGGTCGGCGGGGACAGCGCGCACTGGGGACCCTCGGTGTTCCACTCCGACGACCTGGGCGCGACGTGGGTCGAGCCGAAGCAACCCGCAGTGAAATTCCCCCAGTTCACCGGGGCGTCGCTGGAGCGGGTCTGGCAGCTGCACCCGGCCGGGGCAGAGGCACCGGATGTCGTGTACGCGGGGACGGAGCCGGCCGCGCTCTTCCGCTCCGAGGACCGCGGGGAGTCGTTCGAGCTGGTGCGCCCGCTGTGGGAGCATCCGACGCGCTCGAAGTGGGTCCCGGGCGGGGGCGGCGAGGGGCTGCACACGATCCTGACCGACCCGAGGGACGCGCAGGCGGTGACCGTCGCGGTCTCCACGGCCGGGGTGTTCCGCACCAAGGACGGCGGAGCGAGCTGGGCTCCGTCGAACAAGGGGGTGTCGGCGGTCTTCCTGCCGGATCCGGACCCGGAGTTCGGCCAGTGCGTCCACAAGGTCACCCGGGATGCGGTCGATCCGGACCGGCTCTATCTCCAGAACCACTGGGGTGTGTTCCGCAGTGACGACTCCGGGGACAACTGGACGGATATCGGCGGGGGGCTGCCTTCCGACTTCGGCTTCGCCGCGGCCGCGCATCCGCACCGGGCGGAGACGGCGTACATCTTCCCGATCAACGCCGATGCCGACCGGGTGCCGGCCGAGCACCGCTGCCGGGTGTTCCGTACGAGCGACGCGGGCAACAGCTGGGAGCCGCTGTCCGCCGGACTGCCCGAGGAAACGCATTACGGCACGGTGCTGCGCGACGCCCTCTGCACGGACGACGCCGATCCGGCGGGTGTCTATTTCGGCAATCGGAACGGCGAGGTGTACGCGAGCCGGGACGACGGGGACAGCTGGGAGCAGCTCGCCTCGCATCTGCCGGACGTCCTCTGTGTACGGGCGGCAATCGTCGGCGGTTGATCACCCCGGTCGTATGAGCAGTAGAGTGCGGCCCGTGGCAGCACGACCGTTGAAAGAAATCATCGAGCCGGGATGGGCGCAGGCCCTGGAACCCGTGGCCGAACGCATCGCCGCGATGGGCGACTTCCTGCGCGCGGAGATCGCCGCTGGGCGCACCTATCTGCCTGCGGGGCAGAATGTGCTCCGGGCGTTCCAGCAGCCGTTCGACGAGGTGCGGGTCCTGATCGTCGGTCAGGACCCGTATCCCACACCGGGACATGCGGTGGGACTGAGCTTCGCAGTCGCGCCGGAGGTCCGGCCGCTGCCGGGCAGCCTGGAGAACATCTACCGGGAGCTTCACACGGACCTGGGACTGCCCCGGCCGTCCAACGGCGATCTGACGCCCTGGACCCGCCAGGGGGTACTGCTGCTCAACAGGGCGCTGACCACGGCGCCCCGTCGGCCGGCGGCACATCGCGGCAAGGGCTGGGAGGAAGTGACCGAGCAGGCGATCCGGGCGCTGGTGGCGCGCGGCACACCGCTGGTGTCCGTCCTGTGGGGGCGCG
Organism: Streptomyces sp. NPDC057565; assembly: GCF_042801455.1. Classification (NCBI taxonomy): domain Bacteria; kingdom Bacillati; phylum Actinomycetota; class Actinomycetes; order Kitasatosporales; family Streptomycetaceae; genus Streptomyces; species Streptomyces sp. NPDC057565. Next base: position 45,679 of record NZ_JBHVFU010000050.1, read on the forward strand.
ACGCCCGCAATCTGCGGCCGCTGCTCGGTGAGCTCCCGGCGATCGAGTCCTCGCACCCCTCCCCCATGTCCGCGGACCGCGGGTTCTTCGGCTCACGGCCGTTCAGCCGGGCCAATGAACTGCTGGAACGCCAGGGAGCCAGGCCGGTCGACTGGCAGCTTCCGTGACCGCCGCCGCGGGGTCGTACGTCCTCGGAGTGGACTCGGGCGGTTCCGGGCTCCGGGTGGCGCTCGGCGCGATCGGGGCAGAGAAGCCGGTGGCGACGGCGGTCTGCGCCGAGCCGGTGCGGACCGGCCCGGCCGGGATCGATGCCGGACACCTGCTGGAGCAGCTCCTTCCCGCAGTCGACGAGCTGCGGGCGCAGGCCGGGGAGCGGTCGCGGACGGCCGCCGACCCGTCCGTCGTCGCCGTGGCGATCGGCGCCGCCGGCATGGCGACGCTCGGGGACGAGTTGCGCGCGGAGCTGCCCGCGGCGCTGGAGCGGGCGCTCGGGGTGCAGCTGCTGGCGCTGGCCGCCGATGCGGTGACGGCGTACGCGGGAGCGGTCGGGCAGCGGCCGGGAGCCGTCGTCGCGGGCGGCACCGGCATGATCGCGCTGGGGACGGATCTGACGAGCTGGCACCGGGCCGACGGCTGGGGCCACCTCCTCGGCGACAGCGGCGGCGGTGCCTGGATCGGGCGGGCCGGGCTCGATGCGGCGATGCGCGCCCATGACGGTCGGCGCGGCGGTTCGGTCGCGCTGCTGGCCCGGCTGGAGGCGGTGTTCGGTCCGGCGCCGGAGCTGCCCGGCCTGCTCTATCCGCGTACCGACCGTCCGGCGCTGCTGGCCTCGTTCGCCCCCGAGGTCGCCGCCTGCGCCGGGGACGATCCGGTCGCCGCGGGCATTCTGCGGGACGCCGCCGGCCATATCGCGGAGGCGGCCGCTGCGGTGTGCCCGGAGCGCGGGGCGACCGACGAGCCGTGCGAAGTGGCCCTGACGGGTGGCTTGTTCCGGATGGGCGATCCACTCCTCGTACCTCTGCGTGAAGAGCTCGCCCGGCAACTGCCGCAGGCGCGGACGGTCCCCGGTTCGGGTGATCCGCTGACCGGTTCGCTGCGCATCGCCGAGGCGCTGGCCACCGGTGATCTGCGGTTGCCGCTCCACCCGACGCTGCTGTGCGTGCCCGCGTACGGGCCCGGGCGGGGGCGGCCATAAGGGGCGACAGAGCAGGGCAGTTGTCCGGTAAGCCATTGATCGGATAAAAGCGGACAGATAACGCCTGACTGGGCCCTCCCCGAACAGTGGGGCACCCAAAACCAGTAGCATGCGGCGCCATGAGCACCCCCACTGGGCCCGCTTCCGGCCTGCCTGTACGAATGCCGCGACCTCGCCAGTCCGGACGGCACCGCCGCCCGGAGCCCGTGGTCGCGCCCGAGGGCGCTGCCGCGCTCGTTCTCGCCGTTCCCGGTACCCCCTCTTCGGCCACGCGCAGTCTGGCCGAAGAGGTGATCAGCATTGCCCGTTCCGAGCTGCCCGGTCTCCATGCCCGGATCGGTTACCTCGACGGCGACAATGCCGAGTACCCCACGCTTGTCTCCGTACTCGCGGATTCCGCCGCCGAGCGCATCGCACGCTTCGAGCAGGCGAAGGCCGCGGGCCGTGAGGTCGCCGAGCCCGAGGGCCCGGCCGCCGTTGTGGTGCCGCTGCTCGCGGGACCGGACAGCGCCCTGCTCCGGCGGATACGCCAAGCTGTCATGGACAGCCGTGCACCGGTCGAGCTGACCGATGTGCTCGGCCCGCACCCGCTGCTCGCCGAGGCGCTGCACGTGCGCCTCTCCGAGGCCGGTCTGGCCCGCGCCGACCGCGCCAGGCTGTTCACTGTGGCCACGGCCGCGGACGGGATCGTGCTGGCCACCGTGGGTGGCGAGGAGGCCGTGCAGGCCGCCGGGATCACCGGCATGCTGCTGGCCGCCCGCCTCGCGGTGCCGGTGATGGCCGCTGCTCTCGATGTCGAGGGTTCGGTCGCGTCCATCGCCGACCAGCTGAAGGCCTCCGGTTCGGTGCAGCTGGCCGTGGCGCCGTATCTGGTGGGTCCCGAGGTGACCGAGGGGTTGCTGGAAGCCGCCGTGATGGAGGCGGGCTGCGCGACGGCGGAGCCGCTCGGCGCGTACCCCGCGATCGGCAAGCTCGTCCTGTCGATGTACACGACGGCGCTCGGCATCGCCCCGGTGACGCCGCAGGGGGCCCAGGCCCACTGACCTGATCAGCACGGAGCGGCGGGGCCCGTACCGGACGTTCGACCGGTACGGGCCCCGCCGTGTGCTGTCTCCTGCGCCCTGGGACCGGACGGTGGGTCGGCTCAGCCGAAGATCACGCAGGAGGCGCCAGGAGCCGTCAGCGAGCCCGCGTGGCGCGGGATGCCGGTGCTCGGGTCGACGGCGAACCAACTGACGTTCCCGGACCGCTCATTGGCCGCGTACAGCCACTGCCCGGTGGGATCGAGGGCGAGGTCGCGCGGCCAGTGGCCACCGCAGCTCACGGTCGTGACCAGGGACGCCTTCTCGCCCGTCTCGTCGAGGGTGAGGACGGCGATGCTGTCGTGTCCCCGGTTGGCGGCCCAGAGGAACCGGCCGTCGTGCGAGACGACGAGCTCGGACGGGTGGACGACCGCGTCCGCGTCGGTGGCCACGTCCTCGGGCACCACGGTCGTTTCGCCGACCGGTGCGAGGGTTCCAGTGGCCGCGTCCCACCGGCAGACGGTGACGGTCGGTTCGAGTTCGTTCAGGACGTAGGCGTGGGTGCCCGCGGGGTGGAAGGCCAGGTGGCGCGGTCCCGTTCCCGGTCGCAGCACCGTCTCGCCGTGCAGCCGCAGCGTGCCGGTGCTCGTCTCGAGGGCGCAGATCCGTACGGAGTCGGTTCCGAGGTCCACGCTCAGCACCCAGGTGCCCGACGGGTCGGGGAGCACCTGGTGGGCGTGCGGGGCCTGCTGGCGGGCCGGGTGCGGTCCGCTTCCCTCGTGCCGGAGCACGGACGTGGCGGCGTCCAGCGTTCCGTCGGCGCGCACGGGGAGGGTGGTGACGCTGCCGGAGCCGTAGTTGGCGGTGATCAGGTGTCCGCCGGTCAGTGCGAGGTGGGTGGGTCCGCTGCCGCCCACCGGCCGGATCCCGCCGAGCAGCCGCGGGTCGTCGCCGGTGACGTCGAGGGCGGCGGCCGCGCCGGACTCGGTCTCGCTGACCGTGTAGAGGGTGGTGGAGCCGGGGCCCAGGGCGAGATACGAGGGATCGGGGACGGCGTCCGTGGCGCCGAGGACGGTCAGCGCCCCGGTCTGCCGGTCCAGGGCGGCGACGATGACTCCCCGACCGCCCGCCGACGTGAACGACCCTATGAATGCCCGTCCCGCACCGTTGCTGCTCACCGCTTCTGCCCCTCTCCGCCGACTGATCACGGCGGTTCGGGCCGCCAAGATCTTCCGGGGCGACGGTAGCAGTGCACCCTGCGCGGTCTAGACCAGGGCCGCATCGCCGCCTGCTGCCGCAGGTCGCAGGTCAGGCCGGGACGAGCGGGGCGCGGGGTGAGGTGCGCAGGGGCGCGGCGAGTTCCGCGAGTGCCCTCTCCAGGGCGTGCAGATGCGCGAGTGCCGCCTCGGCGCCGGGGTGGTGGTGCGCCGCGTGTGCGGGCAGCGCGTTCAGTTCCGTACGGGGAGGTCCCGGCTGCGCCAGAGCGAGCACCGCGGCCTCGACCCGGCGGCAGGCCGCTGCGAGACGGGCATCGTGCGAGGCGTCGGGATCGGCGGCGGCCGCGGCGAGACCACGCACCTCGCGGGCGCACAGGTCGAGCAGAGCGAGGACCTGGCGGGCGCGCTCCTTACGGGCCCGCAGCGGGTTGAGCGGATGCACCAGGGGGGCGAGCGAGAGCCTGACCCGGCCGAGCAGCGCCTCCAGTTCGGTCACCTGCGGACCGGGGTCGGCGGTCGGGGAACCGGCCAGGCGGGCGGCGGCCCCCGCGGTGCAGGCGTGTACGCAGCGCAGCGTGCGCTGGATCCAGGCGTCGGTGGTCGCGTGGAGGGTGACGGGCAGTACGAGGAGGACGGCGAGCGCCGAGCCGAGGGCTCCGGCCCCGGTCTCCGTGAGGCGGAGCACGAGCAGCCCCGGGTTCAGGACGCCGAGCAGGCCGTACAGCAGTCCGGCCAACACGGTCACGAAGAAGACCATCCAGCTGTACGAGACGGCGGCGGTGTAGAAAATGCCGAAGACGCAGACGGCGACGAGGGCCGCGGTGGGAACCGTGTCGCCGTGCAGCGGCACGGCGACCAGCAGCCCTGCGGCGATCCCGGCCACTGTGCCCAGGACGCGGCGGAAGCCACGGACCAGTGTCTCGCCGCGCGAGGCGGTGTTCACGAAGACCCACCAGACGGTGCCGACGGCCCAGTACCAGCGGTCGGCGGACAGCAACTGCCCGATGCCGAGCGCGAAGGCGCTGGCGGCGGTTGCCTGGATCGCCTGACGCGTGGTCGTCCGGGCCAGCCCGCGACTGCCCGGGAGTGCGGGTACGACGGGCGTGGGCAGCCGTCGTTCGTAGCACCAGGCACCGAAGCGGACGGCCGATGCGGTGATGATCGAGAGCGCGACGGCGGCGTACAGCTCGGGCAGCTGGCCAGGTACGGCGTGCAGGAACTGCGCCATGAAGAACGCCATGAACGCTGTTCGTTAGGCGCGGCCGCAGGTCAGCGCCATACTGACGCCCCCGGGGTCAGCAAAACGTCAGCACGAGTACGGAGTCAGTACATGGCAGCCAGGGCCCTCGCACGCGGCATGGGCACGTTCTTCAAGGAGTGCACCTGCAAGGCACCGACCCGGTGCCCGCACCCATACAAGATCCGCTACAGGGACGCGGCCGGCAAGCAGCGTGAGGAGTCGGGCTACGGGACACAGGACAAGGCGACAGCCAGGCTCACGGAGCTGTATCAGTCGAAGAAGGGAGCGCAGAAGGCCGGCCCTTCCGACGGCGAGAATATCGCCGCCCAGAGCCTTGACGACTTCGCCTCCAATTGGATCAGCCACCGAGCTCGTGGGCTCAAGGACAACAGCGTCGAGAGCTACGAGCGGGCGCTTACGGTGCACATCGCGCCCCGCCTGGGGTCGCGCAAGATCGGCACCTTTACCGCGAGCACCGTGGACAACTTCGTCGGCGACATGATGCTCGACGACGTCGGCAGCGCGGCGCAGGTGAACGCGTACAAGGTCCTGCGGCTGGTCATCAACTCTGCGCGACGTCGAGGCGCCCTGACGCTCGACCCGTTCATGGACGCTACGCCACCGGACCATCAGCGCAAGGACATCGTGATCCCGACGCTGGAGGAGCTCAACCTCATCCGGCACCACGCACACGACGAAGACCTGCGCCTTGTCATGGAGATGATGACGGGCTGCGGTCTACGGAACGGCGAGGCGCACGCCACGAACGTCAACGGGCTCGTCTCACAGGACGTTTACCGGATCAACGACCAGATCCATGGGCGCCAACGTGTACCGGCGCCACTCAAACACCGGAACTGGGGCGAGTTCCGCGAGACGCCGATGCCCGCGAAGACACGCGCGTACTTGATGCAATACACGGAAACACACCCTGCGGATTCACAGGGGTACCTACTGACCAATGGCGGTCGTGGGGGGGCTGGTGTCGGCGGCAGCCCGTACTACAGCGGAAATGCGTTCCGCCACAAATGGCAAAAGGTTTTGTGCGCTGCTGGCATAACTGCGGGCTACACCATGTACAGCCTGCGCCACTTCTTCGCTTCCAATTGCCTGGCCATGGGTATTCCGATCACGGATGTTGCGGAGTGGATGGGCCACAAGTCCATCGAGGTGACGTATCGCAGCTACCGCCACCTCATGCCGTCCTCCATCGGCAGGGCCGCGAAGCTGCTCGACACGGCTATCTGATCTACGCGCTGCACTGCCGCGCAGGAGCTGGGTGGCGAAGAGTGTCGCGCGTGCGACAACGTCGTGTACGGCGCGACCGAAGTCCTCAGGCACGGCGAAGTAAAACGGTCTCCGTACCGCGCAAGCGATCGCACCATCACGCTCACCCTGACCCGGATGTCGGAGGCCGAGGAGCAGTGCTGGGTCGGGGTGATGTTCGACAACCTCATCGCGCGCGCAGGCTCAGGCGCCGGCCGGAATTTGGCTGGCCCTCCGCAGGGGCACGGCAAGTTCGAGCAGGGCCCGCTCCAGCGCATGGAGGTGGGCGAGCACTGGTTCGGCGCCCGTCGGCTCCGTGGCCGTCGCGTTGCCGAGTCGGAGGGGCCGCCCGACGGTCGGCGCGTCAGTGAGGGCCTCGACGGCGGCCTCCACCCGCCAGCAGGCTGCGGCGAGCCGGATGTCGTGCGAGGCCTCCGGGTCGGCAGCAACGGAGGCCAGGCCGCGCACCTCGCGTGCGCAGTCATCGAGCAGCGCGAGCACATGCCGCGCCCGTCGCTTGCGCGCCTTCATCGGGTTGAGCGGATGCACCAGCGGCGCAAGCGACAAGCGCACCCGGCCGAGGATCGCCTCCAGTTCGACAACTCGCTGGGCTGGGGCAGCGTCCTCGCTCCCGGCTAGCCGGGCAGTGGCCTCCGCCGTGCACGTCTGCACGCACCGCAGTGCCCGCTCCACCCACGCCTCGGTCACGGAGTGCGTGGTTACCGGCAGCACGAACAGCACCGCCAATACAGCGCCGAACGCCCCAGCCGCCGTCTCAGCCACCCGCAGTATGAGCAGACCAGCGTCTAGCACGCCGAGCAGCCCATACAGCATGCTCGCCATCACGGTCACGGCCAGCATCATCCAGGTATAGGAGACAGCGGCGGTATAGAAGATCCCGAACACGCTCATCGCCACGACCACGGCGGCCACGACCGGCTCATGGTGCAGCGGCACAGCCACGGCGAAGCCCAGCCCGATCCCGAGCACCGTCCCCAAGAATCGCCTGAACCCGCGCACGACGGTCTCACCTCGCGAGGTTGTGGCCACGAACACCCACCAGGTGGCGCCGACCGCCCAGTACCAACGCTGATCGGAGAGCACCTGCCCCAACGCGAGCGCGAACCCCGCCCCAAACGTCGCTTGCACGGCCTGCCGCGTCGTGATCCGCCCAAGCCCCGCCGCCCCGGTAGTGAGGGCGACTGCTACGGGTGCCGCGAGCCGCCGCTCATAGCACCACACCGCGAACCGCACCACCGACGACGCAATGAGCGACAGCAGCACGGCCACGTACAGCTCGGGCAGCTGGCCGGGCACGGTGTGCAGGAACTGGGCAGAGAAATAGGCCATAAAGCCGAATACGCCCAGTGAGTGCCCGCGAGGCCCCCACCTCCGTGCGTACACCCCCGCACCCACGACGGCGAGGAACGCCAGATCGCGCGCGACGGGCACATCGTGCAGCACGGCGGCGAGCGTGAGCACCGGGAGACCGACGACGGGGAGAAACGCGGTCGTAATCGCCTGCCCGCGCACCGTCGGGTCGGTCACTGTGAACAGCGCGAGCAGCGCGGCCAGGCCACCGGCAATGGCCGCCGTCAGCGAGTATCCGGCCGCCCCGCACAGCGCGACGGCGAGCCCAATGCCGAGCACAGCCCGGGACGCGAACCGCAGCCGGATCCGCCCCGGATCGTGTGCGATGAACGCCCTCTTCAGCAAGTTGCCCCGTCCCTTTCGCACATAGACCAGCGCAGACATGAGAAAGGCGCCGCAGAGATCCCCGGGGGACCCGCAGCGCCATTGACAGACCCATCTCAGCACCTGGGGGGCTGATGGTTCAATTGAGGACCAATCCTTTGGGCCAATGGCCCAGGATCACTTCACCTTGCCCGGCCGCAGCAGCGCCAATGGACCAACCCCTCACGCGATGCCGCCGCGCGAACGGCAGCCACCGCCTCAGAACCTCCCCCTGATCACTGCAGCTTCTGCTGCCGAACCCAGGCCGTTACCTCGGAGACCTTGAACTGGATCTTGGCGTTGCGGCCACGCCCAAACTTGTACGGAACGAGCCCGAGGGCGGGGGCGTCGCGGTACACCCAGGAGATCGACATGTTCAGGTACTCCGCCGTCGTCTTGGCGTCCATAAATTCCGCAGGCATAGCCACCCAATCTGCCATCACGTCACAGTGCTCACAGCTTCTCTGCCACCGGCAGAATGATCCGACCGATATACGTTTTGGCGTGGCCGAGGATTTCGAGTAGGAGGATGGCAACCCCGCCGCACACACCTTCCGGCCTATGACACAACGTGTCCGTGAAGTAAAAGGAGTCCGCGCGGGGCGGTCTCCCGGCGAACATCATCGACGTGCTGACTGGATGGGCCTTGACCTGGGCATTCTTAGCTTTCAGCGCTGTCAGGGCCTGCCCTGGAGTGCAGTCGGCGCACGTCTTCAAGTAATGAGACCTACGCATTACGAGAGCGTGAGCGATCATGTTGCCCGCTGCCGCGTGGTGTCGCCTCGTGACGTTTCCGCTGTTCAGAATGGGTGCATCGGGTTGGGCCGTGCTGCACCGTCCAAAGGCGTCTGTCCACCGGCTGTCCACCGACGCACCTCGCCGCGCACTACGCAGTGAGCCTTTTCCAACCTCAGTCTGACGATTCCGGGCTGAGTGTCGGAGCCGGGTGATAGACACCTGTCATGGCGCAGTTCTTGGTACTTATTGACGGTGAGGCGGGCGGATGGCGGGTCGACCGCGAAGCGCTAACTGCGGCGATCCGGGCTCGGTGGTCAGATGTCGAGGTCGACTCGACGGACCGAAGCGAGGTACGGAGCAGCTGCTGGTACTTCGAGACGGAGAACGGCCCGGGCGAGGCATATCTGCATCAGGATGGGACCTGCCTGTACCTGGACGTCTGGCAAGAGGACGCTGCGTGGTTGGCGGTCGTCTTCCGCAGGCTCGCTCCGGCGGACCTCGATCTGATCTTCTGCGACGAGGGCTATAACTTCGACGTTCGGCTCAGGACCGAGGCCACTGACGCCGAGCTGACTGCTCTGATGAACGACGTCTGACTCGGCGCAGCACTTGCAACTCGGTACGTCGAAGTCTTTCAACCTCTTGGCCAAGATGTCCAGTTGAGCTGACAGTGCGGTGAAGCCCCTGGTAGATGGGTTTTCGACCAAGAGAACCGTCTCCACCAGAGGCTTCAGATGCTTGTTTCGGGTTCACCATCGTGAGGGTCTTGGCCGCCTCACCGCGCACCTGGCTCAGAAGGGGTTCCGGGCGCGCGAGGACGCGCGTGGCGGCGAGAAGACGCATCTGATCGTCTATCGGCTGGCTGGACACGAGAGCGACGTGGGCGTAGGGACGTACGCCTGAGGGCAGTGGACAGCCCTTGCCGCGGACGGCGTACGTGACGTCGGGGCAGGCGTTCTGCATGCTCAACGACGAGACGGCCGACCCGTCACGGCCCTCCGGCCTGCCCCGCAGCCGGCTGGGCCGCCCCGGGGGCCCAGGCGCGCCCCGTTGTGGACGCCGGCCCCACCCTGGTGATCCCCGACAGTCTGATTCGCGGCAGGAACGAGTCCACCACGCCCGTCTTCCCGGGTCTGTGCCCGGTTCTTTCTCCGGGCCCTGTAAGGGAGTTACTTCCTTGTCGGGCTGGTGCGGATGTTGCTGGTGAGGAAGCATGGGCGTGCGCGGTACGGGAGGTCGTCCGCGCAGCCGATGTGCGAGGTGAAGAGGGCTGATGACTGACGAGCAGGGCATGCGGACGCCGGTGGACGGAATCGACACGGGCACGCCGCATTCGGCCCGGGTGTGGAACTACTGGCTGGGTGGCAAGGACAATTACGAGGTGGACCGCCGGCTCGGGGCGACGATGGAGGAGTTGTACCCACAGATCATTGAGATAGCGCGCGCCTCCCGGGCGTTCCAGGCGCGAGCGGTGCGCTATCTGGCCGGTGAGGCGGGGGTGCGGCAGTTCCTGGACCTCGGCACCGGTCTGCCGACGGCGAACGCGACGCACGAGGTCGCCCAGGACGTCGAGCCGACGGCACGCATCGTGTACGTGGACAACGACCCGATCGTCCTGGCCCATGCACGCGCCCTGCTGACCAGCCGGCCCGAAGGGGCGACGGACTATGTGCACGCGGACCTGACGGACGCGAAGACGGTGTTGCGCGAGGCCGGCCGGACGCTGGACCTCGACCGGCCGGTGGCGGTGATGGTGCTCTCGACGCTGGGACACGTCGCGGACTCGGACGAGGCCGCGGCGCTGCTGCGCAGCTACTTGGACGCGCTGCCCGCGGGCAGCTACCTGATGCTGTGCGACACCATCGCGACTCCTGAGACGCAGGCCGGGTCCGACGAGTACGCCAGTGGCGGTGCCATGCCGTACATCTCGCGTCCCAGGGAGATCATAGGGAGCTTCGCGGACGGACTCGAGCTGGTGGAGCCGGGCTTCGGCTCGATCAGCCTGTGGCGCCCCGAAGAGCCTGCCGTCGGCGAGCCGGTCGACCAGTGGGGGTTCGTGGCCGCCAAGCGATAGCCGTCGAGCAGGGCATCTGGTCGCCATACTCCCTGCGCGATCACGGGCGGGGCCGTGGGGACCGGCACGGGCAAGCACCTGCCGATGACGAGCCCCGTCGCCCGCCGAGAAGGCGGTGTACGCCCGCCACCTGCGGCCCGAGCACCTGCCCACCGCTGAACACCGCGCCCGGGCCGCCACGGGCATGGCCTGGGCCCGGTGCAGCTCCGGCCACGCGTCGAGCAGCAGGACGTCCTCCGGTTACGGCCCGCCAGCGCCGGCCCCCGCGGGGTACCTGCAGGCCGATCACGCCCCTCGCCGGTGCGGGGCGCCCGGGCCCCCGGAGGGGGTGGGGGCCCGGGGCAGGCTGTGGGTGGGCGCGGTGTGTTACTCCGAGACGATCTGTCGACGCCAGTTCCGCTCTTCGCAGCGCCGGACCAGGCGACGAAACCACTTCCCTTTCTCGCCTTCATCGCTGTACCGGCCAGGCAGGATCTTGCTCCCCACGGAACTGGTCCGAGGGCGTTGTCAGGTTCGGCCCGAGCCGTGGGATGATCTTGGTGTAGATCGTCGCGAGGAGAGGCTGCGGGTGGAGAGCGGGACGGCACCGTCGTACAGAGTTACCGGTTTCCGCCCGAGGTGATCGGTCACGCTGTGTGGCTGTATCACCGTTTCCCGATCTCCTACCGGGAGGTCGAGGAGCTCCTCCTGGAACGCGGCATCATGGTCTCCTACGAGACGGTTCGGGCCTGGTGCGCCGCGTTCGGCCCCGCCTAAGACCGACCGGCAGTAGGCATCACTTGAGGCGGCGGGTGGTGGGCCGGGTGTCCCAGCGGTACAGCGTCGTCGCGCGGCGGATGAGCATGCGGAGCGTGACGATCGCTGCGGCGAGGTGGAGGTAGAAGTCCACCGCCTTGCCACTCTTCTCGGTGCAGCGCCGCAGCTTGCCGTAGCCGTTCATCCATGAATGTGTCCGCTCCACCACCCATCGTTTCCCGGCCTGGATCGGGGCGGGGACGCCCTTGCGGGCGATCTCGCCGGTGAATCCCAACTCCTCAAGGACGGCACGGGACTTGGCGCTGTCGTAGCCTCGGTCGAGGTTGACGTTGACGCGCTCCGGCAGTCGTCCAACCTGATCTTTCGTCGCTTCCAGCGTCGGACCGAGCAGAGGCGAGTCGTGTCTGTTGGCGCCTGCGGAGACGATACCGAGGGGGATGCCGACGGCATCGGAAGTCATCGAGCGTTTGACGCCCTGCTTGCCTCGGTCGACCGGGGAGCGGCCGGCCTTCTCACCACCGGAGGGCGCCTTGGTGATGCAGCCATCCACCGAGAGCTCATCGAGCGCAAGGCCGATCATGCGGTCATACGCCTCCAGCGCCAGGGCATGGACCTGCTCGGCTATTCCCTGCTGGGCCCAGTATCTGACACGGCGCCGGATGGTGCGGTCCGAGCATCCGGCGGTGGCGATCCGCTCATATCCGGAGCCGTGCACCAGGGCGGCGATCACGTGCTCGAAGACGATGCGATCAGGGATGCGCGGGTTGTGGCAGCCCAGCGGATGGGTGTCCACGTGCCGGGGCAGGAGCGCCGCGAACTGGTCCCACAAGGGCTCGAGCAGGCAAGATGGCAGTGCGAGCACGGCTGTCCTTCGTGATCACTGAGCGTAGAGAACATCCCAATGCCGTTGTCAAACCGCGGGTGCGACACTCGGTGCGGATTGGTAGCACGCTCCGTCACGGATCATCGCCCAGAGGACGTTCACTCTCCGCCGTG
>NZ_JBHVFU010000051.1:0-57866 GCF_042801455.1 Streptomyces sp. NPDC057565
ATCCGCCGCTACATCATCTGGCGAAACCGCCATGCCGAGGACCAACGCCTACAAGCCCTCGTCGACAGGGCAAACGTTGCCTGATGCGGCACTAGGAACGGTTCACCTGCGCGCAAAGGGCGAGAGAGTCCAACGTCGGCGTGTGAAGACAGAGCTGGACTCCCTCGCGACCGCACTTAACTTGAAGACCGACGATCTGCTGAAGGATTCGCCGCACCTCACACCCTGGGCGGCCGGCTGTGGCATCGCGCCGCAACGACCACACCGGCCAACCCGATCATGCGCGCACTGACCGCCTTCGAGGCCCAGCGAATCGGAGGAGCCCTTCGACCTTTCCTGGACATCACGTCCGTGGCACGCGCTCGCCCGAAGCCAGACCGCCCGCCACATTGTGACGACTGTAGGGGAAGGCCGGTCGTCGGCCTTCCCCTAACTCCTGCTCGTTCGCGGACGGTCAGTTCAGGCGCAGTGCCTCGCTGATCGTCGTGAAGAGGTCGGTCTGGTTGGTGACTCCGAGGACGCGGTACGCCTGCGGGCCTTGCGCGGCGATGCGGACCTGGGTGCCGGTGTGCTCCTGGGACTGGCCCGGGGTGTTGGTCGAGTAGTTGACCTTCAGCTGCTGGCCCTCGTTGGTGACCAGGGTGGAGGACAGGCCGGGCGGGGTGGCCTCCAGCGGGACGATCTGGCTGGTGTGGCCGTGGTCGGCGGTGGTGACGACGAGGGTGTCGGGGTGCTTGGCCGCGTAGTCGCGGGCGAGCTTCACCGCGCGGTCGAAGGCGGCCGTCTCGCCGATCTGGCCGCAGGGGTCGGCGGCGTGGTCCTGCTTGTCGATCGAGGCGCCCTCGATCTGGAGGAAGAAGCCCTGCTTGGAGTGCTTCTGCTTGGCCTCGAGGAGCTGGATGGCCTTGGTGGCGGAGTCCGCGAGGCTCGGGGTGCTCGCCGGGCGGTTCGGGTTGGTGGTGGCGCAGCGCTGCGGGTCGGTGCCGCCGACCGCTGCGGGCTTGCCGGCCCACTCGACCGGCACGTTGCCGGACGCGAAGAGGCCGAGCACGGGCTGACCGGGCTTCACGCTCTGCAGGCCCGCGTTGTCGGTGACGACCTGGTAGCCGAGCTTCTGCGCCTGCTCGGTGACGGTGAGGCCCTTGTACGCGCCGGCGGTGACCTTCTGGTCGAAGCGATTCTTGCCGCCGCCGAACAGGACGTCGACCTTGTGGTTGACCGACTGCTCGGCGATGGAGCCGGGGCCGCCGGCCGCGATGGTGTCGGTGGGGCACTTGGCCATGTCGGCCGGGCCCTGGCAGGAGCGGTCGGTGGCGTGGGAGGCGAGCACGGCCGGGGTGGCATCGGTCAGCTCGGCGGTGGTGACGCTGCCGGTGGCGTACCCCTTCTTCTGGGCGAGCTCCAGGAGGGTGGGGACGGCCTTGTCGGTGCCGGGCGTCTTGGAGATGCGGCCGTTGACCGTCTTCACGCCGGTGGCCCAGCCGCTGCCGCTGGCCGCGGAGTCGGTGACGTAGTCGGGGGTGCCGTCCTCGTGCACCGCGTACGTGGTGTACGCGCCGGTGAGCGGGAACTTGTCCATGTTCAGGCGGCCGTTGGCGCCGACCGTGTAGTCGCGGGCGAGGGTGATCTCCGAGTCGCCCATGCCGTCACCGATGAGCAGGATGACGTTCTTCGCCTTGCCGTCCGTGATCGCCGCCTTCGCCTGCTGGGCGCTGTCGAAGGCGCCGGCGGTCGACGTGACGGTCACGGCCACGGCGGTCGCGGCGACCAGAGCGGTGGCGACAGCAAGATGACGGCGGGTGGGCTTGGGCATGGATTCCACTCCTTGGTGCGACTGCGCACCAGTACAGATGACTGGCGCAGGTCAGACCATCAGGCGCCTGTGAAGACAGGATGAACAGCTGATCGAATGCACGTATCCCGACCACGTCCAGTGTCGATCGGGTCGTTGTCCTGATTCCGATGCGCGCGATCCAGACGGCGAGGCGCTTCAGCAGGCGCATCAGGTCACCCGTGGCGTCGGCGGCGCCGAGGGCCGGGAGGACACCCAGCAGCATGACGGTGGCGAGCGGCCACAGGTGCGGGGGCGGAGCGGCCTGGAGGGCGGTGATGCGGCGGGTCACGGCGCGGTCGCTGAAGTTCAGGGCACGGGCGGGGCGAGCCCGGTGGGCAACCAAGGGCGGCGCGGGCGATGGCGCGGGCCGTGGTGGCGCGGTCGCCGACGGTTCACGTCGGCGATTCGTCGGCCCACCCTTCGACCAGGAACGACATAGTGGCGCCGACCGGGGCGAGCAGCGGGTTGACGGCCGTCGCGAGGGGGTGTGTCCGGGCAGTGTCCGCCCTGGTCGGGAGGGGACCGCAGTTCGGGCCGGACTCGTCGACGAGTGGGCCCCTCACAGCGCACTGACCTGTGGTTTTCCTCTGACCTGCGCGAATGCTCAGCGCTTCGGCCCGTATCGCTCCGCCCCGACCCGTCCCGAGCCGTTTCGGCCCGCCGCTGTTTTCCCACGGGAAAGCCATGGGAAAACAGCGAACGCGAAGTGCCTTGACCTGCGGTATCCACACCCGGGCTCCATGAACCCGCGCCAGGCGCCAAGCTGGCTAAAAACCTGTCTCACGCGCGCGCGGCAGGCTCCGGCACCAACTCCTGGTGCCGGGGCAGTGGTCTGCCCGGGGCCTACCGGTCCACGCAGAGAGCGTCCCCCGGGGCGACCGCGTGCCGGGCCATCCCCTGCTTCCGCGGGAGCACTATCTGCAGATACCTCTCCGGGGCTCCACGAGCCCGCATCAGCCGCCATGCTGACCAAAAAATGCCGTCGGAGCTACGAGGTGAGATCCGCGATGCCGCCCGCTGGCTCACGGTCGTTCCACGGACCGGAGGGCAAACGCATGTCCGCGTCCCGAACGCCTCGCGCAGCTTCTGCGAGTGCGGTCCGAAATCACCTTGCATGTGGCAGGCTCAGGGGCTGCACAGTGATCGAATCAGGCTGGAGCCCTACCTGTGACCAGCGACGTTCACCGCCTCTCGTTCGGGGTCGAGAGGCCCTTCCGCTTAATCGTCACGGGCGGTGGTACCGGCGGGCACACGTACCCGGCTCTCACAGCGGTGCGTACTTTGCAGGCCCGACTCGCGGCTCAGGGTGGTGCGCTGCAAGTCCTTTGGGTGGGCAAGGCCGACAGCCTGGAGTCACGCGTCGCCGCAGCTGAGGGGATCCCGTTCACTGCAGTCGCGACGGGCAAGATCCGCCGCTCGAAGAACCCCCTGAAGCTGGCCTCGTCGGCGAACATGGCAGGCATGGGCCGCGTCCCGCTCGGTGTCCTCCAGTCGCGCAGGGCGATCAACGCCTTCCGTCCCGATGTGGTGCTGGCCACGGGAGGCTATGTCGCGGTCCCCGTGGGCGTGGCCGCAACGAGGCTGTGCCGAATCCCTTTGGTTGTGCACGAGCAGACCGTGCGGCTGGGCCTGGCGAATAGAATCTTGGCTGTCGCAGCAACTCGAGTTGCAGTCTCTTCCGAATCGACTGTGCCGCTCCTTTCGGAAGCGGTACGCGCTTCGACGGTGGTCACCGGAAACCCGGTCCGGCCCGAGGTGCTCACCGGGCAGGCCGACAAGGCGATCGAGGCTCTGAACTGGCACGGCTTCGACCGGCGGCTGCCAACCGTCTACGTCACCGGCGGCGCCCAGGGGGCGCAGCAGATCAACAGCATGGTGCGCGACGCACTGCCGTGGCTGCTCGACCACGCCAACGTGATTCACCAGTGCGGCCCGGACAACGTCGAGGGCCTGCGCCAGCACACGGTACAGCTGCCCGCACAAAGCGCGGCGCGCTACTACCTCACCGGGTACGTCGGTGCCGAGCTCCCCGACGTGCTCGCTCTGGCCGATGTGGTGGTCTCTCGCAGCGGTGCCGGGACGATCGCCGAGCTGACCGCGCTCGGCAAGGCCGCCGTATTCGTCCCCCTCGCCACATCGGCCGGGAACGAACAGGTACACAACGCTGAGCACTTGGCGACCAACGGTGCCGCCGTCACGCTGGCGGGTGACGTGACCGCCGAGCGGCTGTGGGCAGCCGTGGCACCGCTGCTGACGGACTCACAGCAACGCACGGCGATGGCCGAGCGTGCCCGTTCTTATGGGCGCCCCGACGCCGCCGAGCGCCTGGTCGACGTCGTGCTCTCCGCAGCCGGGGTCCTACGTCCTTCTGGTTGACGAACCCGAGCGACGTAAGTCCTTCGGTCGCGCACAGGCGGTCTGATGCGCCGCCTACCTCGGTCTGTAGGAGTTGGTAGGCGGCACCGTGCTGGTGCCCCCAGTGCATCGCCGCGCGCCACAGGGCCCGGCCATAGCCATGCCCCCGATGCTGCGGCAGCACCCCGAAGTACTGGGGCAGCAGCCGTGCGGCACCGCTGGGATCGGTCATGGTCTCCATGGGGCCGATGGCGCCGGCCACGTGGCCGTCATGCAGCACGGTGAGTACGGGGCCAACCGTTCCCGCCTGCATCTGCTCGTACAGGAACGCGAACCCGTCAGCGGCCATCTGTTCCGCGAAGGCCGCGAAGTCTGCGCGGACGTCCTCGGGAAGCTGCTTGTGCTCCTGGACCGGCGCGGCCGGGGCCTTCCCGGGCCCGGTGCTGAAGTCCTTGAGCTGGACGCGGGTGCCCACGCCGTGGGCGTACGCCTCGGGCTGGTCGGGGCTGAGGAACCAGACGACGCGGGCCTTTGCGACTCCGTGGGCAGGGGCCAGCTTCCGGGCCAGGTCGGCGCCGGCGGAGACGCTGTCGGGCGCGGCCCCGTACACGTGAACCTTGACCGCGCCTGCGCCGCGCTCGGCGAGGGTGGGAATCAGGGTCTGGCGCTGGTCGTGCTCGATGGCATCGGTCAGGACGCGTTCGGTCTTGGCGTCGGACCAACGGCGATCTTTGTCGTACCGGAGGAAACGGCCGATGCCAGCAGTCTCAACGACGGCCGCGAAGAGGTCGGGAACCGGATCATCGGGATGGACGGGGCCGAGGGTCGGCACATACGGCACCGGCATCACAGGCTCGATCCAGCCCCAGTGAAAGCGCATGGCCGCACGCTACTCATTCTGCGGACGCACCGCAGGCCCCGACGCCAAGACGTCGGGGCCTGCGCGTTCACGGCGGGTTGCCAAGCCCGCCTGGGCTCAGGTGATGGCCGCGCGCAGTCGGAAAACCCTGGTCGTCTGCCGTGCCTGCCACGAGGGAATCCACTACAGCGGGCGCCCTCGCGGCAGAACTCATGAGAGAGAAAAGGCACTGGAGAGCCGGATGCGATTAACGTCGCACGTCCGGTTCGGTGGGGGCCATTGGAAAAGGGCCTGGTTACAGGCACCTCGCTGGCGGCCTACCCAACCGCACGTCCGGTTCGGGTCGGCGGCTCGGGGAATCGGAACAACGGCAACGTCGTCACCGCGCCCCGAGCCGACCGCACACCCTCACCGCCGCGATCCCCCGTCACTCTTCGGTGGTGAGGGTTCCCTGCCCGTCGGTGAGGACGGACCCGCCCTCCAAGACCATGGCGACGCGCATCCGGGCGTCCCCCAGGTGTGTGCACACGCCGACGGGAAGGAAGTCGTCCTTGTCGTACGGGTACTTGTTGCCCCAGCCGTTGAACGCGAAGTCGAGGCCGATCCGGTGGGTCTTCGCGGCATTGACCGCGAAGACCGGGCCGGTGTCCCGGGCCCAGCAGTCGTTGACCGGGTACTCGATGACCGTGACCCCGCTGCCGCACTGTTCGCGCGCCTGCGCGGCCTTGCCCGGTTCGGCGACCATGATCACCGGCTCGAAGCAGGCGATGGCCCGGGCGATGCCGGCCACCTCGGCCTGGACGCCGCCGAGCAGTCCGCCCCACGCGTCATGCCTGGCAGGTTCATGACATTGCTTCTTCGGTGGGATTTCCCTTGCGGATAGGGCCGGACGACCCTGTCGGATGGCCGATTGCGGATGTGTAGATGACGGATGCGGAGAATGGGGGGATCAGGGGTGCTCGGTGGCGAGCGCACCCGTCGGCCCGTCCCCGCCCTGCACGCTTCGGCCGCCATCCTCGCGAACCTGGGCGGCGCGCAGCGCGTCCTGGGGCTTCCTCACCACCAGGTAGACCAGCCCGGCGGTGATCACCACGCCGGTTCCCAGCAGGCCCGCCCAGATCTGGTACCAGGGGGCTCCTGGCGGGGCGAGGGTCGCCCGCGGCCAGCACACGTTGGCGACCTCGAAGGCGGTCCAGAGGACGGCCAGCACGTTCAGGAAGGTGCCCTTGCGGCCCAGCCGGATGTGGCCGGACGGGACCCAGGTGCCGCGCAGCCGGGCGGTCAGGGCGGCCAGGCTGACCAGGAAGAAGGGCAGGAAGGTGGCCGCGGTGCCGAAGGCGATCAGGCTGCCGATCGCGGTGGCGTTCAGGCCGAGCAATAGTCCCGTGCAGCTGACGAGGGTCGAGGCGACGAGTCCCCCGATGGGGGCCTGTCGGTGGTTGACCTTGCGCACCTGGCGGGAGAAGGGGAAGACGCCGTCGCGCGCCAGCGAGTAGACCCCACGGGCGGCCCCACCCTGGGAGGCCATGGCGCAGGCGAGGAATCCGACGAGGACCACGGCCACAAAGGGCTTGTCGGACCAGGACCCGAAGGCCGTGGTGACGGCGGTGGTCACCGGGTCGAGGTCCTCGCCCGCGACGACGGCCTGCGGCGCGGGGTGGGCGAGGGCGACCGCCATCGCGTTGAGGATGACCACGAGGCCGACGCTGAGCAGCGCCCACCACATGGCGCGGGGCACCTGTCGGCCCGCGTCCTT
Source organism: Streptomyces sp. NPDC057565 (assembly GCF_042801455.1). Lineage (NCBI taxonomy): Bacteria > Bacillati > Actinomycetota > Actinomycetes > Kitasatosporales > Streptomycetaceae > Streptomyces > Streptomyces sp. NPDC057565. Next base: position 6,805 of record NZ_JBHVFU010000051.1, read on the forward strand.
GGTCTCCTCGGCGGTTGAGACGCAGGCGTCGAATCCGATGAAGCCCCAGCCGGCGACGGCCAGGACGGCGAGGAAGGCCACGACAGTCGATCCGCCGGACAACTCCTCGGCTCCGAGGGTCTCGGTGAACAGCGCGAATCCGTGCTCGCGGAAGAACAGCAGCAGCGCGAAGCCGACCAGAACGGAGGCGATGGCCTCGGCGGCGATGCCGAGCGAGACGAACCAGCTCAGGATCCTGATCCCGTACGCGTTGACCAGCATGCAGCCGAGCAGGATCCCGGCGGCCACCACGACCAGGGAGCCCGGCGTGGGCGTGGCGCCGACGAGGGCGAAGGCCCAGGGGGCCGCCAGGTACGCGACGGTGGTGTTGCCGAACATCACGGCGAACTGCCACACCCAGCCGCTCATCCACCCGAAGGACGGGCCGAGCAGCCGTCGGCCCCACTGGTACGGGCCGCCGGCGAGCGGCCACTGGGAGGCCAGCTCGGAGTAGACGTTCACGACCAGGCACTGGCCGAGAAGCACGATCGGCAGCGCCCAGACCCAGGCGGGCCCGGCGATCATCGTGCCGACCATCGAGACGGCGTACAGGGCGACGACAGGCGAGACGACCGCGAAGCCCACGGCGATGTTCCCCAGAATGCCGAGGCTGCGGCTCAGCTCCTGGGTGTAGCCGAGATCGGCCAAGCGGGCGGCATCGGTATCGGGGCCGGTTCCGGCGCCGGTGTCGGCACCTGCGCCGCCCGGTTCAGGGCGTGCGGGGGCAAGGTCGGGCATGGTGCACCTCTCGCAAAGCGGGACGCGCCGATCGGCCGGCGCGTCCCGGAAGCTAAATCTAACGTTGTTAGGTTGCGGGAATGCGGGGACCCTAACCCGGCCCGGACCCCTTGGGAAACCCCTCCGTACGGGTAATCTGGCGGCCGATGACGAGGGGGATCACACGTGGGCCGACCGAACCAGCCGCTGCTCAGCCGCGGGAACATCGCGCGCGCGGCCCTCGAACTCCTCGACGAGGAGGGCCCCCAGGCGCTGAAGATGCGTACGCTCGCCGACCGGCTCGGGGTCAGGGGCGCCTCCCTGTACCACCACGTCGCATCCAAGGACGACGTCCTCGACGCGGTCTCGGAGCTGATCAACGAGGAGATCGATCTGAGCCCGCTCGATGGGCCCGACTGGCGGGAGGGGATCACGGCCTACGCGCGCGGCTACCGCCAGGTCTACCTGCGCCACCCGAACGTGATCGCCCCGGCGGCGCGGCGCGCGGTCGAGGCAGCCCCGGCCCTGCGGGGCTACGACGCGCTGCTTGCAGCCCTGATCCGGGCGGGCTGCACGCCGGGCCGCGCGGCCGAGGCCGCCGCCGCCATCGATTACCTGGTGCTCGGCTCGGCGCTGGAGACCTTCACCGCGGGATTCACCCGCCCCGCCGGGGAGTACCGGCCCGACTACCCGGCCCTGGCCGACTCCCTGACCGGCGCCGCGGCCACCGGCGCCGGCCTGGCCGAACTCGACGACCGCGGTTTTGAACTCGGCCTGGGCCTGGTCCTCGACGGCCTCGCCGCCTGGACGTCCCCCGGGCGTGGAGCGGTCGAGCCCGGGTAGCCGCGTGTCATGACGGGCGGCGAAGCGGTTCACGAGGGCGTACGGACCGCCCCGCAGGGCGGCACGGGCCGCGAGGTGGTGGCCCGGCGCGGACCGGTGGCACGCGGTGTGCTGGTCGGGGTGCTCGCGGGCCGCGTGGCCTTCGGCGAGGGTGGGCAGGAGGCGGACCGCACGGGCGCGTTGGCAGGAGCTCGCGGAGAATCCCTTCGGCGGTGTCCTCGTATGGGCCGTCGGCATCCAAAGCCGCGATGACCTCGCGTTTCGTCACACGTGGGAGATGGAACGCGATTTTGCCGACTTCGATCTGGACCCCTCATCCATCGTGGCATGGGGCGTGACGTCGGGCGCCGATATCTACTGCTGGGTGACCACGGACGACAATCCAGACAGGTGGCCTGTCCTGGTGTGCGGGAGGCACACCAACCCGACCTTTCAGTTGCACCCCTTCGGAATGGTGGAGTTCCTCCACAGGCTTCTCGGCGATGCCTCGTTCCAGGAGCAGACGATCAGCGTAGTCCTGCCGGAAGAGGCGTCCTTCGTCAACTGGCGGCAGAAACAAAGGATCCGGTCGCCCCGCCCCTGACGCGGGCGACCTGATGGTCTGTCAGTCGGTGATTCACGGGCGGAGCCAGAGCCGGATCGCGGCGATGGTGACGGTGCCCTGGAAGTTCATGGCCGGGATCCGGGTGGCGATCGCCTCCAGTAGCGCACGCTCGCAACTCCCGATTGGCTTCGTCGATCGCTAGGAACAACGCTTCTCGACGGGATCCGGAGCCAGTTGGTGTTCACTCGGCTCGTGAATGTCGAGCAGAAATGACGGCACTGCCGTAGGGCGGCGAAGAAAAGGGCGGGCGGGAACCGACGGGGGCGTTGGCAAGACGATGGGTACCTCGCTACCAGTCTCGGACGGACTCCACTCCGAAGATGAGGCTGTCGCGGGCGTCTTCGAGGCCAGGGCCGTGGAGTGCTTCGGTCTCTTTCACGATGTGGTCGAGGGCGGCGAAGAGCTCTTCGCGCTCGACGGTCTCGATGAAGCCCGATCGGCGGTCAAGCCGGTTGAACGCTTCACCGTAGGCACGCCCGATCTCCTCCATGCGTGTCGATCGGCCGTCTGCGGGTTTTTCAGCGACCTCCAGAAGGATCGCCTTCCGTGTCGTCTTGTACTGAGTGACAGCCCTGTTGTAGATGGTCGTGCTGATCTGTTCGCGGCCGTCCCAGTCGCGCAACGGGTTGTTCCGGTTCCCCCTGACCCATTCAGGCTTGCGCGCCCGCAGGATAGACACGTGGGTGCCTGCTGGGATCTCGGGTCGCCAGGTGCTGCGCATGGCCGAGGCGTATGCGGCAGGGATGCTGTGGAGGTCCACTGATTCCAGCTCTGGCACGCACTGTGGTCGAAGACGGTCTTCTCTGGTCATCCCGAACAGGTCGACGATGCGGATCCCCTGGAGAGAGGCCAGCCGGTTCAGCTCGCCCGCGGCGAAGAGGAGGCCAAGGCGCCCGTGCAGATGGAGCCAGGTCACCCCGGGGAAACGCTGGACGAGCTGAGCGCAGTCAAGGGAGTCGATGTCCCTGATCGTCAGCTGCGTGACCTCTGATCGTGGTGCTGTCGGCTGGCTGAGGAATTCATTGACCGTCTCTCCGGTGTGCTCCGCCTTCCAGGCTGCGACCGGGTCCTCACGGACGCCGCTGTCCCACCGCCTCTGTCGGGCGAGCTGATCGCCCAGGTGCCATCCGGAGGTCAAGCAGTTCGCCGGTCTGTCATGGAGCAAGGGCATCGCACCGACGACCTTGTGGCTGCGGGGCAGGACCCATTCCTGGTTGCAGAAGGACAGCGCTCCGTTCCATGAGTGGTGGGTCAGCCTGAGCGGGGCGACGTCGCCGAGGTCGGCCACGGACGACGGCTCGGGGCCGGACCAGTCCAACTCGAGCACGGCCGCCGTCTGTGAATCGGCATCGAGTCGGACTATCTGCGCAACCGTCCACTCCCCCAGATCCCGCGAATGAGCGGCCACGACGTCGCCGACCGTGAGTGGCCTTGGTGGCGCGGCCTGCTTCCGAATCGACATGCCCTGACCTTAATAGCGGCTGACTGCGCACCCTCTACACCGGTGACCCCGTCCCGCGTCGAAGGAGCTACAAGAGCGTCACGGAGCGAACAGAACACGGGATTCGAGGTCGAGGTGCGTGGTCGGAGCGGCGGCCGAAGGGCTGAAGTTGTGGATCCAGTTGCCGAGCCGGCGCCGCCGTGCTCGATTCCTGAGACCCGGTGCCTCCCAAACTCAACAACACCACCCGCCCGTGGATCGGGTTGCCTCCCAAACCCGTCAAATCGATCCATGGGAAAACGAAGTCGTGAGGCTTTGGTACTGATGGTGTCCTGGACACCTGCGCGGGTGGCAGCATCGTCTCGTGATCACTCGTGTTGAAGAGGGCGAAGCTGTGGTTCAGGGTGACGAAGTGGTCAGGGCCCTTCTGACGGCGATGGCGACCTTGGAGGATCTCGTCAAGGTGGGGCATGACTCGCATTCGGCGTTGAGCACCCTGGAAGACATCGCCCATGAACTCGGCAGGATGGATTCGGGTGAGCGCCGGCGGTTCATCGAGGTGCTGGAGCGCATCGCCGCGGAAGAGCCGGGCCAGGCCGCCTGGATCCGGGGCATTCCCAATGCACTGGGCCTTGATCGTTGAGGCCTGGGGACCGAAGGTCACGCGGCTTCAGGGACGGGGCGCCCGCCCCGGCGGACGCCCTTCTCACTGCGGACGCGGGCCCGCTCGCGGCGTTGAGCGGCCAGGACGTCTGGGTGGCGGGCGTTGGCGTTGCGCCAGCGCACGTAGGCGTGCAGGGCCCGGGCCTGGACGGTGTGGTTGCGGTGGTCGGAGTTGGCGATGGTGAACTGCCGCAGCGGCCCGAAGTGCGCCTCGATCGGGTTCACCCATGACGCGTAGGTCGGGGTGAAGCACAATTCGACACGGTTCCTCTTCGCCCAGCGCCGGATCTTGTCGCCCTTGTGGGCGGAGAGGTTGTCCAAGATCACGTAGATCGGGGCGCCGTCCGGTCACACCTCCGGTACAACCCTGGGCGCACCTCTCAAGCCACCTGTGCAGACAACCGTGGGTGCAACCCTCCCCAGCCCCGAACAGGCCCCAATCAGGGTGGCTTGCGACGGTGGCACCCTGTTCACGGACGGCTTCACCTTCACACCGGAGGGATCCGCCTGTCGGCGCACGAGCTGAAGTGCGGGCGCGGGGGAACCGGGTTGCGAGGCGGTCGGGGCTGCGGTGGAATCGGGCGGGCTGCGCAGCGGAGGCCTGCGGCCCGGGCGGGGAGGGCTGTTCATGGACGGGACGGCAGCGCTGGACAGAGTGCTACAGCAGGCGCACATGGTCCAGGTGGGCTCGGTGGGCGGGTTCGGGATGGACGGAGAGATCCGGGTGGACCTCTCCGATCCGGCGGAGTCGGCGCAGCTCAGGACGGCCATGGCCGTGGAATCGCTGCCTGGGTTCCACTGCATGTGCCTTGGGGACGTCCGCTTCGAGTTGTTCGACCGGTCCGGTGGGCAGCTTGCAGTCGTTGTCCTGCACCACGGGGCGACACTGAGGTGGGGGCAGTGGGAGAGCGACGCCGTCCTCGCCGACGGCCGACTGCTCCTGGCGTGGCTGGACGGGCACGGCATGCCCGGCCCCATGCAGCAGTTCGAGGCCGACCGGCTACGAGCGGAGGAAGGGGCCGAAGAGGAGCGCAGCTGGCTGGCCGCGATGCCCGCCGGACTGGAGGGGCTCGCCGACCGAATCCTCGACCTCTCCCGCACCGGCGGCAGGCCTTCCCCCGAATTGCTCGCGGAACTCACGGACCGACTGCAGCTGACGTTCCCCGACCCGGTGGAGCGGGTGCTGGCCCTGCTCGACTGGTATGGCTCCGGCAGCGGGCGCTGCTCCGGCTACCCCGTCCACGAGGGCGTGCCTGGCGAGCTGCTCGGCAGGGTGCCGATCGCCGAACTGCTCGCCGGGCTGGCCGACCCGCAGGCTGAGGAGCGGCACGACGCCGGAGCCGTGCGGCATCTGGTGGGATGGAAGACCCGCCCGCGCCAGAAGCGGGACGTCGCGGGCCTGCCCGAACCGCTGCGCGCCCGTCTGCTGGCGCACGCGCGCCGCTCTGGGGACTCCGACAAGCAAGGCCGCGCGGAACGGTGGTTGGCACCCCCGCGGGCCTGAGCGTTCAGTGGCCTGCGAAGGCGGCGCGGTCGGCCGCAGGAAGGGGGACGTGGGCGGCATGGTCGGAGTAGCCGGAGAGCCACCGACGCCGTCGAGCAGGACGTAGGCCCGCGTGCCACCGGGCACCGTCCACACCGCGGTGGCATCACACTGGGTCTCCCGGTCGCCATCCTGCTGGGCAGTCCCGTAATCGCCCAAGGCAGTGGTTCCCTTCTCGTTCTCGGCCCCAAGCCGAAGCATCCGCGGCCGCACGCCGGACGGCAGCCGCCACCCTCATCCTCGCCCCCCGAAGCGAAGCACCGACCAGCCGCAGAGCGCCATCCAACGCGCCCATCCCGGCCCCGACTATGTCCCCGCCACCCGGCTCCGCTCACCGGTCCGGCCGCCGCCGGGGGCATGCTCGACTTTCGGATGCTGGACATCGCCACGGGACAGTCACATCTGGGCCAACGTAGCCTTCTGGCTCAGATGGATTATGAAGTGGTAAGCCCGATGAATCCGATGGAGGGGTCTGCCTGGTACGCGACGCCGACCGTCGCCTACGCGGTGGAGCTCGGCTACGACGTCGCGCCGACCGAGGCGTGGGTGCGGCACGAGAACGGCCGCTACCTGGACGGCTGGTACAACCGGCTCAGGGACGCCTACCTCGCCACGATGGCCGACCTCGGCGTCGACGCGGCCCTGTCGCCCGAGGACTTCCTCGCGGCAATGGACGGCTACCGCGGCCGTGACCCGGAGCTGGCGATCGTGGTGTCCGCCGTCAAAGCAACGGTGAAGGGCGGGCTGGGCAAGCTGCGCGAGCGGCCCCGGGGCGAAGGCCGGCGGCCCGGCGAGCCGTGGCGGGCACTGTCCCGTCCGACCTGGCGGCCGGACATCCGTGCGGCGGTCATCTCACGCACCCAGATCAACCTGCACCGCAAGATCGTCAAGCATGCGGTGTTCACCGGTCAGTACCCGGTCGCGATCCTCTCCGACTGCGTCGTCCACGTGCCACCGACGGACTCCTGCCAGGTCGCCCTCCATGCCGTCCTCGTGCCCTTCCATGGTGCGCCCCTCCGGGCCGCTCCACTCGACGACACCGGCCCCGACCCCTCAAAAGCACCCTTGGGGTGTATCGCGTCCTCGGCGGACTTCCGCCCTCTTGGCGCTCCGCGGCATACAGCGATCGACCGTGTGGTGCGGCGCACCAGGACAAGTAGCGTCGCGCGCGGCTGATCTCCGTTGCGCCCACGGGCAGCGGGCAGGCTAGGGCGTAGCTGTATGGCCCCAGGGGTGTTGTGGAGAGCCTGTTGCACAAGAACGAGTGGCTGGCGGCTCTGTCGCCGGCCTCGCCCAGGTCCGCGACGCCGGCCGTGGAGGCCGTCCCCGTGGGTTCTGCCCGAAGGCCCTGACGCCACGCTGACCAGGAACACCGTGGCCCGTCAGCGTCGCGTTACGGGGTGCGGGCTAGGCGTCAAGCATCCGTCAGCGTGGCGGCCCGTCCCCGGTGGGCGGGCATAACTTCAGTGGAGCGCACGGCCGGACCGACCGGGCGCCCCAGTCGCCTTCTGCGAGGAGCAACCCCATGTCTCCAGTCGAGTTTCCCGAGGACCCCGAGCCTTCTGAACGGTTCCCGGCCGGACTTCTCTACGTCCCTGTCCGGTCGGGGCCCTCTGGATGTACGACCCGGTTCTTCCGCACCCCCCTGGGCGGCCGCACGGCCGTCGGATTCACCTCGGCGGCGAAACTCACCGCCACCCTGGGCACGGACCAGGCCTGCATCAGGCTCTCCGAACCCGCACTGCGCGCTCTCGCGGCCCCCCTGGGTGTGACCGCCCTCACCGTCGACCCGCAGTTCTCCGCCCCCGCAACCGACCGCACCGCGGCCAAGGTCCGTGAGCGCGAGAACTCCTGGAGCCGCTGGCATCCCCAGCAGGTCGGTGCCCTGCGAGTGACTGGCGCCGCTGCTGTCGTCGCGTGTCTGAACCTGCTGGTCGGCTGAGGAGGCGCCCGCCATGACCCTTTCCTTTTCCTCGCCCCTTCCGGACTCCCTACCCTCGTGCCCCCAGGCCCTGTCCCGGATCCTCGGCAACGCCGACAGCCTCTCCGTCTGGCCCCGCTCCACCCGCCCCGAGGCCGACGGGGACGTCTCTGTCGGCAGGGTCTCCCTCACCGAGGCGGCCGACCGCTTCGGCACCCCCCTCTACCTCCTCGACGAACAGGAAGTCCGCGAGCGCTGCCGTACCTACCGCACGGCGTTCCCCGAAGCCGACATCGTCTACGCCGTCTACGCCGCCAAAGCGTTCCTGTGCCGTGCGCTCGCGCACTGGGTGCAAGAAGAAGGCCTGGGCCTGGACGTCTGCTCCGCAGGGGAGCTCGCGCTCGCCGTCACCACCGGCTTCCCAGCCGAGAACATCGTGATGCACGGCAACGCCAAGAGCCCCGAGGACCTGCGCACCGCCATCCGGCTCGGTGTCGGACGCATCGTCGTGGACAGCCCCTCCGAGATCGCACGCCTCGCCGCGATCACCCCAGCCGACACCCGCCAGAAAGTCATGGTGCGCGTCGTCCCCGGCGTCGCCGCCGGCGGACACGCCAAGATCCGCACCGGCACCGACAACCAGAAGTTCGGCCTCTCGATCACCGACGGATCCGCACGACACGCAGTCACCCGCATACTCGACCAGCCACACCTGGAACTCGTCGGCCTGCACTGCCACATCGGCTCACAGATCGCCACAGTCAAACCGTACGTCGCCGCCGTACGGCGCATGATCGGCCTGATGGCCCGGATCAAAAACCAGCACGGCATCACCCTCCCCCAGCTGAACATCGGCGGCGGCCACGCCATCGCCTACCGGCCCGGCGAGGAGACCATGAACGTCGCCGAGCTCGCCGGACGGGTCCGCGCCGAACTCGAGGACGGCTGCGCCCGCGCCAAGCTCCCCGTCCCCCGGCTCACCCTCGAGCCCGGCCGCGCCATCATCGGACCAGCCGCAGTCGCCGTCTACCACGTACTCGCCGTCAAGCGAACCGGCGAGCACACGTTCGTCGCCGTCGACGGAGGTATGAGCGACAACCCCCGGCCCGCGCTCTACGGCGTGCAGTACGCGCCCCGCCTCATCGGCCGCCCCTCATCCGCGCCGCCCCGCCTAGTCACCGTCGTGGGCCGGCACTGCGAAGCCGGCGATGTCCTCGCCGACGACGTAGCACTCCCCGGCGACATACGCCCCGGCGACCTCCTCGCCGTTCCCGCGGCCGGCGCCTACCACCTGTCCATGGCTTCCGGCTACAACATGATCGGCCGACCCCCCGTCATCGCCGTGTCCGACGGCACCGCACGCGTACTCATACGCCGCGAATCACTTGATGACATGAGCCGCAGAGACATCGGCCTGTAACACCCGCCCCCACACCCGGCTTCCGCCGAAACCCCCTCTCAGCGGACGCCGCTCAACACACCCGCTGATGGCCCGAAAGATCACCAAGTACCCCTATTCGCATACCCCAATGTGTGAGGACGAGGTCTCGATGACCGTCGAAAACACCGTCGACCTTGTCGTGGCCGTCGCACTGCTCGCCTATCTGATCTTTGCCCTGATCAAGCCGGAGAAGTTCTGATGTCCGCCCCCGCCACGGTCGAGACGGACTGCTGTAGCGGCCCGAGTACCGGCTGAGCCTGCGACCCTCACAGACTCAGCCGGTACGGCACGACACACACAACGACGTCGGTACGGGCCCTCAACGCGGCCGCCAGCAGCAGGCCCCGCTGATTCTGCAGGATCTGGTAGCGGCGGTGGAGGGGCTCCACCTCGGGGATGAGGACGGCGATCTGCCGTCCTCCCTCCGCCGCCCGCCGAACGTAGTCGACGATGGGCTGCACCAGCGAGCGCTGCGGACTGTCGATGACATCCAGACGTACACCGGGATCCCAGCGGGTCCAACTCTGCTCCAATGCACGAGCCTTGGCGGGATCACCGTGCACCGCGACCGCGACGACTTCGTGACCGAGGGCGCGGGCGGCCGTCAGCGCGTGCTGGGTGAGTTTGCTGACCTCGCCGACCGGCACGATGACGAGGGAGTCGGTAACGCGCACGGGCGGCGGGACCTCACCCAGCCCCAGTTCCCTGCCGACCTCCGTGTAGTACCGCTGAACGCGGGCGAACAGCAGCATCAGCAGCGGAACGGCGGCAACCACCACCCAGGCCCCCTCCAGGAACTTGGTGGACAGCAGGACGATGCCCGCCACGGTGGTCAGGATCGCGCCGACCCCGTTGAGCACCGCGCGCCGCACCCAGCCGGGCGGCCGTTCCCGCGCCCAATGCCGTACGAGCCCGACCTGGCTGATGGTGAAGCCGATGAACACCCCGATCGCGAACAACGGGATCATCCGGTGCGTGTCCGCGTTCACGGCGATCAGTAGCAGTGCCGCGAGCAGAGCGAGGGCCACCACTCCCCAGCGGTAGACGGGGCGCTCTCTGCGCAGACCGAAGAGATGAGGCAGTCGGTGGTCCCTGGCGAGCAGGCTCATCAGGACGGGCAGGCCGCCGAAGCTGGTGTTGGCGGCGAAGGCCAGCGCGAGGGTGACGATGAGGTTGGTCGTGTAGTACGGCCAGCCCGTCCCGTACGAGCCCGCGGTGAGCTGCGCGAGTACTGTCACGCCGCCGCGGGGGGCCACATGATCGCGGCGGATCAGGACGGCCAGCCCGATCAGCATCAGCCCGAGCAGCGCGCCAAGCATCAGCTCGGTACGCTGCGCCCGCTTGACGCGCGGCTCGCGGAAGACGGGCACACCGTTGGCGATGGCTTCCACCCCGGTCAGCGCGGAGCAGCCGGAGGAGAACGCCTTCAGGAGCAGCAGCACACCCAAAACCTCAGTGCCATGCGCGGGTTGGGCGGTCCCGACGACGGCCACGGGGTGGGAGCGCAGCAGCCCGAGCACGATGATGCCGAGGATGCTCACGATGAACAGCACCGTGGGCAGCATCAGCACCCGCGCACTCTCGGCCACACCGCGCAGATTCACGGCCGTGAGAAGAGCAAGCCCGACGAGACAGATTTCCAGCAGATGCGAGCCGAGGGGAGGGAAGGCAGAGGCGAGGCTGGCCGCGCCGGCCGCCAGGCTGACGGTCACGGTCAGCACGTAGTCGACGACGAGGCTGGCCGCCGCGAGGTAACTCGTCCTGGGGCCGAGATCCTTCTTCGCCACCGCGTACGCGCCGCCCCCGTCCGGGTGAACGGCGATCACCTGCCCGTAGGACACGACGAGCACCGCCAGCAGTGCGGCAATGACCAATGTCACCGGCAGCGTGGCGGTCAGCGCCCCGGTCCCGGCGGCGATCAGGACGAGCACGATCGCCTCGGGCCCGTACGCGACCGAGCTCAACGCGTCCAGGGACAGCGCGGCGAGCCCCTCGATGCTGGTCAGGTGGTGCCGTTCACCTTCCCCGGGCCGCAACGGAACTCTCGGCCGCAGTTCGCGGCGGGCCAGGCCGTACGCCATGAGGGACCTCGCGGTGCAGGGTGCGGGGGGATGCGTGCTGTTCGGGGCCAGTGTGACCGGGCCACCACGGCGAGACGCGTCAAGGACGCGCCAAGGCTCCACGCCTTTTCAGGGAATCCCCCATGCCGAGGGTCACGCGGCTCTACGGCGGGTACAGGGCCGGCCTGAAGGTGGCGCCCGCCCGAAGGTCGGGGTGGCCGGGACGACGAGGACCGTGGTGAGTCCGCCGGCTGGCGGCCTTCGGTCGGCTCCTTGCGGTGTCTTCACGCCGAAGCCCTGGGCACAGAGGTGACCTTGACGGTCAGGTGACTCCCACAGCTCCCGCCGGAGAGAAACCCTCCCGGCCCACCACGACCGGGGCGTCAAGGAGTAGCAGGATGCCCGTCAGGGCCGGGCAAGCCCCTGGCAGCCCGGTCAGCCAGGATCGCGGGCGCGGCCTCCAGGCGATCCAGTCGTTCGTAGAGGTGATAGGGGCGGCGACGGTCCCCGCCTGCATCCAGGCCGGGACCGTTGCTGTGTGGTGCGGGGCTCAGGACTTCGCATGTCCAGGCAGTCCCGCGTGGCGTGCGAATGCTGCGCCGCGAACATCGCACCACGTCATCCGTCACGACAGCTCAGTTCGGCTGGCTTCCCGTCAACTAACGCGTCGGCTCATCGGTTGGCGGTCTCGCTGGTCTGTGAGTGCACTGGCTGTGCCGAGTCGGTGGAGTGTGGTCCGGGGGCGGACTGGGGGGTGTCTCGGGCGGCGGTGCGTGTGCGCGGAGGCCGGCGGGTCGGAGTCTGCCGGGGATGGTGGGCCGGTCTGCGGCGATGTCGAGGAGGGTGCTGATGCGGTGGGCGAAGTCGGGACCGGGCATGGACAGGTCCATCTCGGGCTGGCGTAGGTAGCCGGCTGCGACGGCGGTGGGGATGTAGGCCATGAGTTCGGTGACTGCTGCGGATTGAGGGCGGGTGGTGTTCTTCGCGAGGTGGCGCAGGATGCGCAGCATGGTGGTGGTGGAGGCGTTGGTGATTTGCCTGCCTGCTGTATGTCAGGACGGTGCTGCCGGTTGGGGTGGCTGGTCGGGGTGGGGGACGTCGTCGGTCTGCTGGTGCCACCAGTCGGCGGCGTCTTTCTCGCCTAGGGCGAGGTGGTGGAGGTAGAGGCAGTACGCAGCGGCGGCCTGACCGGCGCCTGCGGCGTACTGCCACCAGAAGCGGGCGCCGTCGTCGGTGTCGGTGAGCTGTAGGACGCAGGCGAGGATCATGGCGCTGCGAGGTTCGGGCAGCTGTTCAGTGACGAAGTCGGCGACGTCGTCGGCGGGGGTGTGGGAGACGAGGGTTTCGCACGGGGCACGCAGATCTTCTGCGGCTGCGTTGGAGGTGTGGGTCTTCACGGGTGCATCGCCGATGGTGGCCAGGGCGGGTGATGGGGGCGTGGAGGGCGGGATGATGTCGCGGGGCACTGTGCGGTCCCGGACCAGCAGGGCCCGGGAGAGGATTTCTTCAATGTGTGTCATGCGGTGTTCCCTTCGGTCTCGGGCGGCGGGCAGATGACGCTTTCCAGGAAGTGGATCGCGTGGCGCTCTCCGGAGCGGATGGTGGCCAGCGGGACGCCCATGAGGGTTGAGGCGGGCTCGAGGCAGATCCCGTAGTGCGGGCGCAGCACCATGATGTCGAGCTGCTGGTCGGGGAGTCGGCTCATGGCTTTGAAGAGTTGGAGGCTCTCCTCGAGCTGTCGCAGGCGCTCGGTGTTGGTGGTCAGGTGCTGCAGGGCGACGGTGTCGAAGGCGGCTTCGCCGAACTCGGGCCGGCCGTCGATGTGCGGGGTGCGGGCCATGACGGTGGTGCGCAGGGTGTTCCAGGCGAAGCGCCGGATGTCGGGGCTGGCGAGGGCCTCGTTCCAGCGCAGCCAGAGGATGTCGAAGGTGTTGGAGACGGCGGTTTCGCGCTGGTCGTCGTCGAGGAAGACCTGCGCATAGAGGCGGTAGTCGTTTTCCACGATCTCGCGGAACGCGCGGTGGTCCAGGGGTGGCACCTGAGACGTGGTGACCGAGGTTTTGTCGCCGCACCGTTCAACCCAGTCGCTGGACTTTTGGGCCTCGAACGCCGCTTGGCACCACAGCTGGTACAGGGGCCATCCGGGCATCTGCAGCTGGAGGGACAGGCTGAGGATGATCTCCCACCTGGGGTAGAGCCCGGTTCCTCGCAGCAGCTCGGAGAGCTTCGATTTGGCGAGCGGGACCCTGGTGCTGAGGTCGCTGAGGGTCAGTCCACTTTTCAGGTAGGTGTAGCGCAGCGGCTCCAGCCAGGCGCGGTGGATGTTACCCACGCCGTCGGCGATCGGTCCGAGTTTGCGCCCGGGCCGCAGCGGCGTCGGCTTGGCGGGGGTACCGGTGGCTCGATGGGGGTCGTCACGGGACGCTGCCCTCCTTGTCGGGCACCGCGTCCACGCCGTTCCGCGAGGGCGGCCCGGTCTGGGTACGGGCGGTGCGGACGATCTGCTGCACGACGAGCCCGAGCACGGGTGCCAGGGCGGCGATCGCGGCGGTCTGGCCCATCGCCGTCATCACGAGGCTCCAGGCGAGCGCTGTCGCCGTGGTGGTCGACGACGAAGGCGACCACGCCGACGGCAACCGTCGGGTCCTCCCAGGGAGCGGACAGCGAGAGCTGATCGAAGACGAGCACATTGAGCGAGCCGAATTCCCGCGAGCTCGGCTGGGGTTTCCCAGCCGAGCGTTTTGCGTGGTCGGCTGTTGAGTTCGGCGGCCACGGTGTCGAGGTGCTCGCGGCTGTGCAGGGACAGATCGGTGCCCTTGGGAAGGTACTGCCGGAGCAGGCCGTTTGTGTTCTCGTTCGAGCCGCGTTGCCAGGGGCTGGCGGGGTTGCAGAAGTAGACCGGCATGTTCACCGCGGTGGAGAAGAGCTGGTGCCCCGCCATCTCGTTGCTCTGATCCCAGGGCAGTGACCGTCGCAGGTGGGGCGGCAGCTGGCTGATGGTGGCGGTGAGGGCATGGTGGAAGTGTTCTGCCCGGTGTCCGTTGGGCAGGTGCACCAGCATGGTGAAGCGAGTCGTGCGCTCGACGAGTGTGCCGACCGCGGAGCGGTGGCCGGCGCCGACGATGCAGTCGCCTTCCCAGTGGCCGGGAACGGCACGATCGGCGGCTTCGGCGGGCCGGTCGCTGATCATCACCATGGGGGCGGTGAACCGGGGCTGCCGCTTGTGTGCCTGGCGGTGGGGGCGTCGGCGGGCCCGTCCGGTCCGCCACCGCTTACCGGTCCGCAGGTTGATGCCGACTACTCGGCGTGCCTCCCGACTGCTCAGCCCCTGATCCATGAGCCGGAAGTATTCCTCCCGCTCACGGACCAAAGGCTTGCAGCCCTGCGACTGGGCCCGGTTCTCCCTGATCTTGAAGTCCATCGCATCCCCTGAGCTGGGGTGTTGCGACGACCACTAGAACGGAAGGAATCGGACCGGGGGCCTCCCCCTGAGCGAGGTGCGCTCGGCGGCAACCTGTGCGGTGGCTCGGCGAGTCGCCTCCCTTCTCGCTCCCACGCCCCCGGCGTGGCTCTACTGGGCGGTGCCGATGTCGGCGGCCCACGGGTAGTTGAGCTGGACGGAGGCGAGCGGCGCCCCGGTAAGCCCCTTCTTCTGGTAGAGCGGGTTGAACGGCGAGTACAGCGGCATCCAGACGACCTGGTCGACGGCGATCTTCTGCGCCTGGACGATCAGTTCGGCCCGCTTGGCGGTGTCCGCGGTTGCCTTGGCCTCGTTGATCAGACGGTCGAACTCCGGGTTGGACCACTGGGCGAGGTTGAAGGTGTTGCCGGTCTGGAGGTACTGGTAGATCGCGGTCGGGTCCGGGTAGTCCGCCTGCCACAGCGAGAAGATCATGTCGATGCCCTCGCGGGCCTTCGCGTCGCTGTAGAGAGCGTTGTAGTTGTCGGCCGGGAGGGTCTTGATGTCGACCTTGAGCCCGATGGACTCGCCGGCGCGCTTGACCTCGGTGCCGATGATCGGCATCTCGGACTGGGAGCCGGTGACGGCGATGGTGATGGCCTCGCCCGGCACACCCGCCTCCTTCACCAGCTTCTTGGCCTCCTCCAGCGGGGCGTTCGGGTCGGGCAGGGCGTCGTACGCGGCCTTCAGCTCCTTCTGCGCGTAGCCCCAGGTGCCAGGCGCGGCGGGCGCCTTGAGCGGTTCGGCGGCTCCGGAGACGGCGGCGGAGATGATGCCCTTGCGGTCGACGGCCATGGAGAGCGCCTTGCGGATCCGCTCATCGGCGAGCGGGCCCTTGAGGTCGGTCACCATGCCGACGTAACTGCCGGACGTGCGGCCGAAGTAGAGCGATCCCTTGTCGGATCCCAGCAGCTTGCCGTAGCCGGAGGCGGGGACGAACCAGGAGCCGTCGACTTCCCCGGCGAGCATCGCGGTGGTACGGGCCGCGGGGTCGCGGATGAACTCGAACTCCACCTTCTCCGGCTTGGCCTTGCGCGCCTTGTCCCAGTAGGCGTCGAAGCGGTCGATGGTGATGGACTTGCCCGCCGACCAGTTCGCCAGCTTGAACGGTCCGGTGCAGTCGACGCCGCCGTCCGGGCGGCCGAGCTTCTTGCCCGCCTTCTCGGAGGCGGCCTTGCCGACGATCCGGCCCGCGGTCGTCGCCATCGCCTGGTTGAACTGCGCGTCCGGCTGCTTCAGCCGTACGGTGACCTCCCCCGCGCCGGTCGCCTTCACCGACTCGACGTTGGCGTAGATGCCGTCGTAGTAGGAGCCGAGCGACTTGTCGAGGTTGCGGCCGAGGCTGTACGCGACGTCCTCGGCGGTCAGCTTGGCGCCGCTGTGGAAGGTGACGTTCTCACGCAGCTTGTACACCCAGGTGCGCGGGTCGGGGTTGGTCCAGGACGCGGCCAGCGCCGGACGGAAGGTGCGGTCGGGGCTGATCTGGAGCAGGCTCTCGCAGACGTTGGCGAGGACCTCCATCGGCGGGAAGTCGTTGCTGTAGATGGGGTCGAGCGACGACGGTTCGGCGTACAGCGCCCATCTGAGCGAGGCGACCTCGCCCCCCGCCGGAGGCAGTGACTCGGTGAGCTTGGGGGTGCTCGCGCCACCCGTCTTTCCAGCGCCTTCGACGCCTGAGCAGGCGGAGAGGGCGAGGGCCGTGCAGGCGGTCAGCGCGACGCCGATCGTGGTGCGGTGTCGCTTGGTGTAGCGGGACATGGCTTTTCCTCCACGGGGCGGGCGGGACGTCACTGGGTGGCGGCGAGGAAGTCGCGTCGCGCCTGCGACACGTCGGCGGGGTCCCAGCCCAGGTGCGGGACGCTGGACAACAGGAGCCGGGTGTAGGGGTGTTCGGGGTTCTGGAGTACATCGGCGGTGGACCCGCTCTCGATCACCGAGCCGCGGAACATGACGATCACGTCGTCCGCGACCCAGCGCACGACCTCCAGGTCGTGGCTGACGAAGATCAGCGCCACTCCGGTGTCGCGGCGGATCTCGGAGAGCAGATTGAGGATCTGGGCCTGGATGGAGACGTCGAGCGCGGCGACCGCCTCGTCCAGCACCAGCAGCCGGGGGTTGGCGGCCAGCGCCCGGGCGATCGCAACGCGCTGCCGCTGCCCGCCGGAGAGTTCGCGCGGCAGGGCGGCGGCCTCGCGGGTGCCGAGACCGACCTGTTCGAGCAGTTCGGCCCGCCGCTTGTCGAACGCGGACGTCTCCAAACCGGTGTGCAGTCGCAGCACCTCATCGATCGCGTCGCCGACGCTCTGGCGCGGATCCAGGCTCTGGTACGGGTCCTGGAAGACGAGTTGTACGGTACGGGCGCGCTCACGGCGCAGCCTGCGGCCGCCTCCGGCACCGAACTCGACGCCTCCGAAGAAGATGCGGCCCGCGTCGGGCTTCTCCAGGCCGACGATCATCCTGGCCGTGGTGGTCTTGCCGGAGCCCGACTCCCCCACGATGCCGAGCGAGCCGCCCACGGGTACCTCGAAGGAGACGTCGTTCGCGGCCACGACCCTGCCGTGGTCATACGTCCTGCGCAGTGACTCGACCCGGATGACGGGCTGGGTGGCGGTCACGGCCGCTCTCCCTTCGTGAACGGGCCGGGCAGATCGGTCCCGGCGGCCGGGGCGGGTCCCGTGCCGGCCTCCGGCTCGGTGCCGCCGGCCGGCGCCGTACCGGCGGCATGGGCGGGCCCGGTGTCCGTACCGGGCTCCCCGGCGAGATGGCACGCCACCAGGTGGCCGTCGACCAGCCGTGCCACGGGGGGTGTCTCATGGCACAGATCGTCCGCCGCCGGGCACCTCGGCGCGAAGGCGCAGCCGCCCTCGACCTCGTACAGACCGAGCGGACGCCCGGAGACCGACCGGAGTTCCTGCCGGTCGGGCCCGGGCCGCGCGGCGAACAGGGCCGCGGTGTACGGGTGCTGGGGCCGCCGGGCGAGTTCGGCGGCGGAGGCGACCTCGACGATGGAGCCCGCGTACATCACATGGATGCGGTCGCAGATGGAGACGGCCAGGTCGAGGTCGTGGGTCACCAGCACGATCGACAGTCCGCGCTCGCGGCGCAGCCGCAGCAGGATCGACATGATCTCGGCCTGGGTGGTGACGTCGAGCGCGGTCGTCGGCTCGTCGGCGAGGAGCAGTTCGGGCTCGCTCGCGAGCGCAGCGGCGATCATGACGCGCTGGAGCATGCCGCCGGAGAGTTCGTGCGGGTACTGGCGCATGTGGCGGGCGGGGTCGGGCAGGCCGACCTCGGCCAGGAGGGCGATAGCCGCGCGGGCGGCATCCTGCTTGGATTTGCCCTGGTGGATCCGCAGCCCCTCGGCCAGGAAGGTGCCGATGCGCTGGAACGGATTGATGTGGGCTCGCGGGTCCTGGAAGATCATGGACGCGGTCCGCGATCGGACCTCGGTCAGCTCCTTCGGGGAGGCGCCGAGCATGTCCCGGCCCGACACCCGTACCCGCCCGCTCACGTCCGCGCCGGCCGGGGTGAGGCCGACGGCCGTGCGCAGGGTCATGGACTTGCCCGAGCCGGACTCGCCGACCAGGCCCACGATCTCGCCCTTGGCGCAGGTCAGGGAGACTGACGCGAGGATCGGCTTGGCGATCTCGCCGCGATGGACCGTGAGCGACAGTTCCTCGACGGCGAGCATCGCGGTGTCCGGCGCGGCGGTCTTCTCCGGTGCGGTGGTCATCGGTCCGCCCTTCTGATGCGGTCGGCGACGCTCTCGCCGATGAGGCTGAACGCGACGACGGCGACGACGATCAGGACGCCGGGGGCGAGTGCGGACAGGGGTGCGCCCTGGAGGAGGGCGACCTGGCCCTCGGAGATCATGGCGCCCCAGTCGGCCTGCGGGGGCTGGACGCCGAAGCCGAGGAAGGACAGACCCGCGAGGTCGATCATCGCGTAGCCGAAGCAGAGCGACGCCTGCGCGAGGACGAGCGGGGCGATGTTGGGGAGCAGGTGCCGGACGATGATGCCGCCGGCGGAGAATCCCTGGATCTCCAGGGCGCGGATGTAGGGGCGGTGCCGTTCGGTGAGGGCGGCGCTGCGGGTCATCCGGGCCATGTACGGGGTGTACGCGATGGCGAGGGCCAGCACGGTCGCCTTCAGTCCGGCGCTGAGCACGGAGACCAGCAGGATCGCCAGCAGCACGCCGGGGAAGGCGAAGATCAGCTCGATCACCCGGGACAGGAGGCTGTCGACCCAGCCGCCGCGCCAGGCGGCGATCACGCCGATGGTGACGCCGAGCAGGGTGGCGCCGACGACGACACCGAGCGGGCCGAGCAGCGAGGTGCGGGCGCCGTAGATCAGCCTGGACAGCACGTCGCGGCCGGACTGGTCGGTGCCGAGGAGGTGGTCGGCCGAGGTGCCCTGGAGGCTGTCGGCGAGCGATACCGCGTTGGGGTCCTGCGGGGCGAGCCAGGGGGCGAAGACCGCGACCAGGACGAAGAGGGCCAGTACCCCGATCGGCAGGGCCATGGTCCTGCTGCCGCCGAGCATGCGGCCGAGCCAGCGGCGGCGTACCAGTCCGTTGTCCTTGTGGGGACCCTTCTCGGGGTCCGTCGTGATGTCCGGGGTGTCGGTGACGACAGCCATCAGGCACCCACCTTTCCGCGCACCCGCGGGTCGACCAGCGGGTAGATCAGATCGACGAGGAGATTGCAGAGCGCGAACACACCCACGATGATCAGCACGATCGCCTGGGTGACCGGGAAGTCCTTGGCGTTGACGGACTGCACCAGCAGCGAGCCCATGCCGTTGAGACCGAACGCGGTCTCGACGAGCGTGGTGGTGACCAGCAGCCCGGAGACCACGAGGCCGGCGAGGGTGACCACGGGGACCAGCGCGTTGCGGAAGGCGTGCCGCCAGATGATGCGGCGCTGCGGGATGCCGCGGACGCGGGCGGTCTCCACGTACTCCTTGCCCAGCTCGGCGAGCATGGAGGAGCGCGTGGCGCGGGCCACCAGCGCCGCCGACGACAGTGCGAGCGCGACGGCCGGGAGGGTGAGGTGCTGGATCCGGCCGAACAAGCCCTCTCCCGCGCCGAAGGCGGGGAACCAGCCGAGGGTGACGGCGAAGAGCGAGGTCAGGCCGATCGCCATGACAAAGGCGGGGGTGCCCATGGCGACGGTGGTGGCGATGATGGCGGCGCTGTCGACCTTGCCGCGCTTCACGGCGGCGACCACGCCGATGACGATGCCGGAGGCGAGGATGAGGGCGAAGGAGTACGCCACCAGGAAGCCGGTGGTGGCGACCCGGGAGGCGATCAGATCGCCGACGGGCTGGCGGAACTGCAGCGACTGTCCGAAGTCGCCGGTGACGATCCCGCCGAGCCAGGCGAGGTACCGCTCGAAGAACGGGTCGTCGAGCCGATACTGGTCGCGGATGGCCTGGAGGGTGTCGGCGGTGACGGAGTTGCCGCGGGCGAGGAACGACTCCGGGGACCCGGGGGCCAGATACATCGCGGAGAAGACGATGAACGAGGTCGCGAGCATCAGCAGGACGAGCGCGGAGAGCCGTTTGGTGACGGTGACGAGCAATCCGGCCGTCGCGCCCTGCTTCCGGGCGCGCCTGGGGGCCTTTCCGGCCCCGCGTGTTCCGGCCGTCCCGGGGGTCTTCTGGACCGGCTCCGCGCCGGTCGCCGCGGCCGTCACGAGGACGCTCCCAGATCGGCGGCCCACGGGTAGTGCAGCTGCATGTAGGAGGCGGGGGTGCCGGTCAGCCGCTTGTTGACGAAGAGCGTGTTGTACGGCGCGTACAGCGGGATCCAC
The DNA here is from genome assembly GCF_042801455.1 of Streptomyces sp. NPDC057565. Taxonomy (NCBI): domain Bacteria; kingdom Bacillati; phylum Actinomycetota; class Actinomycetes; order Kitasatosporales; family Streptomycetaceae; genus Streptomyces; species Streptomyces sp. NPDC057565. Next base: position 27,350 of record NZ_JBHVFU010000051.1, read on the forward strand.
ACCAGTTCGTCGACGACGATCTGCTGGGCGGCGGTGACGAGTTTCGCCCGCTCCTCCTCGTCGGACGTCTTGCCCGCCTTGACGACCAGTTCGTCGTACTTCGGGTCGGAGAACCCGGAGAAGTTGTAGAAGTGGTCCGTCTGGAAGTACTGGTACATCTGGAGCGGGTCGGCGAAGTCCGTGCCCCAGCCGGTCAGATAGAGGTCGATGCCCTCGCGGGCCTTCTTGTCCGTGTAGACGCCGTTGTACTGGTCGGCGGGGACGGCCTTGATCTGGACGTCGAGGCCGATCTTCTTCGCGGCGGACTGGATCTCTGCTCCGATGACCGGCACTTCGGCCTCAGCGCTGGTGGTGGCGACGACGATCGGCTTCGCGGGCCTGCCCGCCTCGGCGACGAGTTTCTTCGCCGCCTCGATGTCCTGTTCGGTGGCCTTCAGCCCGTCCCAGGCACTCCGGTACGTCTTCTCGGCGTAGCCCCACGAGCCGGGGACAGCGGGTGCTTTCTGGGGTTCGCCGGCGCCGCTGATGACGGCGTCGATGATGCCCTTGCGGTCGATGGCCATCGACAGGGCCTGGCGGACGCGGACGTCCTTGAGGGGGCCGTCGGTGTTCATGACGATGGCGTTGAAGCCTTGGGTCGACTTGCCGTAGTAGACAGTACCCTTGCCGCTCGTCGACAGCCGCTTGAGCGCGGACGGCGGCAGGAACCAGCTGCCGTCGATCGAGTCGGACAGCAGGCCGTTGACCATGGCCGCGGGGTCGCGGACGAAGCGGAACACGACCTCCTTCGCCTTTGCCCGGCGGGCCGCGTCGAAGTACTTGTCGTCGCGGGTCAGGGTCATGGACTGCCCCTTCTCCCACTTGCCGAGGGAAAACGGGCCGACGCAGTTGACGCCGCCGCCGGGTGTTCCGTATGCCTTCCTCTTGGCGGTGACCGTCGCCTTGCTGTCGACGATTCCGGCGGGGCTGCTCATGTACGAGTTGAAGAGGACGTCGGGCTGCTTGAGCGTGACGGTGACCTCCAGCGGGCCGGTGGCCTTCACTGAAGAAACGTTTTCGTAGGCGCCGGACCAGAAGGATCCCGCCTTGGCGTCGAGGTTGCGGCCCAGGCTGAAGGCCACGTCCTCGGCGGTCAGCGGGGTGCCGTCGTGGAAGGTCACCCCCGAGCGCACCTTGTAGACCCAGGTCGTCGGGGTCGGGTTGGCGAAGGACTCGGCGAGCGCGGGTTCGAGAGACAGGTCGGGGGCGAGCCGGAGCAGCCCCTCGCAGACGTTGGACATGATCTGGCCGGTCTCGAAGCTGGCGTTGTAGATCCAGTCGAACGACGTGGGTTCGGCGGTCACAGCCCAGGTGATCCGGTCGAGCGGGCCGGACGCCTTCGGCGTCAGCGCGGTGACGGTCAGGCCCTGCTGCCCCGCAGGTTTCTTCCCCGGGCTGACTCCGGAGCAGGCGGTGAGGGCCAGCGTCCCGGCGACCAGGGTGACGGCCAGCCGTCTGGCGCCGCGGGGGACGGGGGTGGCGTTCAAGAGAGGTACCTCCGCGAGGGATCGGGGTCACGCAGGGCAGGGAACAGCAAACGGCGAGAGGGATTTCGGGCGGCGGAGAGGCCATCCCGGCGGGAGTATCACCAAACGTCTCGGCTGCGCTGCGGAGCCATCGTGCTCGGGCTTGATTGCCGCAGTTAACACCGGCCGTTTGCCAGGGTCAAGACTCCGAAAGAAACGTTTCTTTCGGAAAAAGAAACGTTTCTTTTCGGCTCGACATGAGTCATGATGCTGCTCCAGGCGGTCGCATCGATCTTCCGCCTGACGATCTATGCTTTCCATCCACCGGAAGATGTGTGATGACCCAGCCCTGGATTCTGGTGACCGGGAACGGCGCCTTCGGCATCTCGGCGGCCCGGACCGAGCTGCACTACGCCGACAACCCCAGCTCCGCCGTTGCCCTGGCGCTCGACGGCGAAGAGATCGGCGGCCACCGCGTGGTCGCGCGCAGCCTCGCCTGGGACAGGCGCCCCGAAGAGGCGCTGCTCCCGCTGCTCGGCGACGGCGCGCCTCCCGCCGCGGTCATCTCCTGCGGGGTGTTCTCGGGACGGACCACCGTCACGGTCGAGCGCACAGCGGTGAACGTCGAGGACTTCCAGTTCGCCGAGGACGGGCGGCGCCCGGCCGGCGACCCGCTCTACCCGGACGGCCCGGCCGCGTACCTCTCCACCCTGCCGATCAAGGCCATGACGACGGCGATGCGGGAGGCGGGCGTCCCCGCGCTAATCTCCAACTCCGCCTCCACCCATGGCTGCAACGCCGTCATGTACACCGCGCTGCATCTGGCCGCTCTGCGCGGTCTTACGACCCGGTGCGGGTTCATCCATCTGCCCGACACCCCGGAGCACGTGGCCCGGATCGGCCACAACGGGCCGAGCATGGACCTCGCCCTCCAGATCTCCGCCCTGCGGGCGGGCGTGACGGCGGTGGCCGCCAACCCGTCCGACATCCGCGTCCCCGCAAACGAATGGGAGTGGTGAAACGCCATGCCTGCCGAACTCGACCTGTTGATCCGGGACGGCCGCGTCCACGGCCGTGACGGGCTGGTGGACGTGCACATACGCGACGGAAAGGTCACCGCCGTCGTACCGAACGACTCGGACGCGGCCCGCGCCGCCGAGGCCGCCGCTCCCGAAGTCCTGGACGCGGGCGGCGGACTGGTCTCCCGCTCCTTCACCGAACCGCACTACCACCCGGACAAGGCGTACAGCCGCGCCCTCGCCCCCGCCGGGGCCCGGGACGGCTTCGAACGCGCCCGGCTCGTCAAGGCCGGTTTCACCCCCGAGGACGTCGCCGAGCGGGCCACCCGCGCACTGCGGCTGGCATCCGCGAACGGCGTGACACGGCTGCGCGCCAATGTCGACGTCGACTCCGTCGCGGGCCTGCGCGGCCTCGCCGGGGTGCTGACCGCCCGCGAACGGGTGGCCCATCTGATGGACGTGGAGATCGTGGCCTTCCCGCAGGAAGGACTCGCCCGGGACCCGGAGAGCCGGTCGCTGCTGGTGGAAGCGCTGCGCTCGGGCGCCGACCTGATCGGCAGCTGGCCCAACGTCGAGGACGGCATCGAGGCGCAGAAGGCCAACGTCCGCGAGATCTTCGACCTGGCGGAACGTTTCGACGTCGATGTGGACATCCACGCCGACTGCATGATCGACCCGGCCGAGACCATGCTGGAGTACATCGCGCAGGAGACGATCCGGCGCGGCTACCAGGGCCGGGTGCTGGCCAGCCACTGCTGCGGCCTGGAGGTGTACGAGGACGCCGACGCGGCCCGGGTCGTCGCGGCGGTCGCCGAGGCCGATGTACGGATCGTGGTCGTCCCGCTCAATCTGGTGGACGGCGGTCCGCGCGGACTGTCCCGTCCCATGGAACTGATGGCGGCAGGCGCGGTCGTCGCCGCGGGCAGCGACAACATGAACGACGGCTGGTACGCACTCGGCACCCTCGACCCGCTGGATCGCGCCCAGATGACCTTCTTCGGCGCCGGTTTCCACGACGAGGGCGCGGTGGACACCGTGTGGGACATGGTGTGCGGGCAGTCCGCGGCCGTGCTCGGCGGGCGTCCCGGCGACATCGCGGTGGGCGAGGACGCCGACCTGGTCCTGCTGGACGCCCCGGACCGGGCCACCGCGATCGCCAACATGCCGTCCGCGCGGACCACGCTGAAGCGCGGGCGCGTGGTGAGCCGCCGGAACACCGCCGGCCACACCGCGGAACTGGTGGCCACGTGACCCCGCGCGGACCCTCCACCGAAGGTGACGGCCCGCCCGCCGCGGGCACCGCCGCCGACCGCACTCATCGCGCCGGCCTCGCCGTCACCGGCGGCACGGTGCTGACCCCGCAGGGCATGCGGGCGGCCACGGTCCTGGTCGACGACGGCCGGATCAGCGCGATCGTGCCGCCCCACACCCAGGTCGGCGCGGCGGAGACCGTCGACGCAACCGGACTCCACCTCGTCCCCGGCGTGATCGATCTGCATGTGCACTTCGACGTCCCCGGCATCAGCCTCGAAGCCGACTTCCACACCGGCACCCGGTCCGCTGCGGCCGGTGGCATCACGCTGGTCGTCGAGCACCCCTTCTCCGACCCGCCGACCACGACCGCAGAGCGCTACCGCGACAAGCGGCGGCAGGCCGCGGCGGGCGCGGTGGTCGACTTCGGTCTCTGGGGCGCGCTCACCAAGCCGTCGCTCGACGAGATGGAGGGCCAGCACGCGCTCGGTGCGCCCGGCTTCAAGGCGTTCCTGCCCGAAAACGACATGGGCTTCCCGTCCGCCACCGAGGCCGATCTGCTGACCGGGATGACGACCGCCGCCCGGCTCGGAGCCCGGGTGCTGGTGCACGCCGAGGACCGGGACGCGCTCGCGGCGGGCGAGGCCCGGCTGCGGGCGGACGGGCGCACCGACTTCGCAGCCCTGCTGGAGGCGCGTCCGCCGTCCACTGAGATCGACGCGGTCCGTGACGTACTGCGGCTGGCCCGGCAGACCGGTTGCGCCGTCCATCTCGTCCATCTCTCCACGCCCGAGGCGATCGACCTGGTCACCGCGGCGCGCGCGGGAGGTCTGGACGCGACCTGCGAGGTGACCGCCCACCATCTGCTGCTGAACGCGGCCGACCTGCCCGAACTGGGCGGCTTCGCGGTGTGCGCTCCCCCGCTGCGGGACCGGGACCATGTCGAGGAGCTGTGGAACCGGGTACGGGCGGGCCACGTCCAGGCGGTCGTCTCCGACCACTGCCCCTATGGCCGCGCCGACAAGCTCGCCGCTTCCGAGGACGTCTTCGGCTGCCCGTTCGGCATCCAGAGCGTCCAGGAGTACGTACCGCTGGTGATCGGCGAGGCGCTGCGCCGCGGGATGGAGCTGCCCGAGATCGTCTCCCTGATGACGAGCGGACCCGCCGTGCTCTGCGGCGCGGCGGACTCGAAGGGGGCCCTGCGGCCGGGCATGGACGCGGACTTCGCGCTGCTCGACCTGGACGCACCCTGGGTGGTCAGGGCCGAGAGCCAGCAGCACGCGCAGGAGCGTTGGTCGCCGTACGACGGCCGCGCCTGCACGGTGAAGGTCGTGCGGACCATGGTGCGCGGCCGGACCGTCGCCGTCGGCGGCAACATCGTGGCGCCGAAGGGCTCGGGCCGCTTTCTGCCCCTGTCCGGCCCGGCCGTTCCTCGTACGACCGAGGGGGCCGCATGCCGGAACTGACCTCGGCGACCCCCGATCTCGCCCGTGGCGCCCGGGAGTTGATACGGACGTGTCTCGCCGTGACCCCGGCGGACCGGGTGCTCGTGCTCACCGATCTCCGCACCCGGCACCTCGCCGGTGTCATCGCCGCCGAGGCGCATACCGTGACCTCCGCCGGCCTGGCCGTGATCCCGGACATCGCCGACGGCTACGAGGCCGCGCGGCGCGAGGTCGGGCGGGTCCTGGACAGCCACCGGCCGACCGTCACGGTCTTCGCGGCGGCCGATCCGGGCGATCTACTGGCCTGGGACCCGACGTTCTGGGAGCACCTGGAGCGCTTCGGCGCGCGCCATGCCCATATGCCCGCGCTCGACGACGTCTGTCTCGGCGTCGGAATGGCCGTCGACTACACGCGGGTCGCCCGGTTCACGCTGGGAGTGAAGGAGTTGCTGACCGGCGGCCGGTCGCTGCGGATCACCAGCGCGACCGGCACCGATCTGAGCCTGACCTGCGACCCGGACCGTCCCTGGACCCCGTTCACGGGGCTGTACCAGTGCGGTGGGCAGGGTGGGAGGCTGCCGCAGGGCGAGGTATTCTGCACCCCGCTGACCGCCGACGGAATCCTGGCGGTCTCGGTGGTCGGCTATCCCTTCAACGCGGAGACCGCGCTGCTCGCCGAGCCGTTGCTGATCGAGGTCGCCCGCGGCGCGGCGGTCGAGGTGCGCCATCCCGACTCCGTACTGGAGCGGGCGGTACGCGACTGGCTCACCGAGGCCCCCAACGGCACGCTCCTCGGCGAGCTGGCCCTGGGCACCAACCGGAACCTGCCCACCCTCACCGGGAATCTGCTGTTCGACGAGAACGTGCCCGGGGTGCACATCGCCTTCGGCCACCCCTTCCCCGAGTACACCGGGGCCGACTGGGAGTCGCGCGTCCATGTCGACATGGTCGTCGAGCGCCCCAGTGTGCGGGTGGACGGCGGCGTGGTGCTCGACGAAGGCCGGTACCGCATCTGAGCGCGCCCCACGAAGCGCCCGCCCGAACCCCGCACCCCGAGCCCCGCAGCCCGGAACACTCGCCCGGTACGTGCGTCCCGGCCCCCGCCCAGGCCCACGCCGGCACCAGCATTCGTTTCCGCACCCCAAGGAGTCGACCATGACGGACAGCCCGAGCGTCCACCAGGTGAGCGCCAGCCGCGGACGAGTCCGCGCGGCTTATACCCTCATGTGCCCGGAGAACCTCGTCGAGAACGCGCTGCCACATCTGGAGGGCGTGAACGCGATGCCGCTCGCCACCCCGCGCTCGCTCCCGGCGCGCTTCGGCGAGTATCTGCTGGAGTTCGAGGCGGGAGGCCGCAGCACGCGCCCCCTCGGCGCGGGCTTCGAGAACTTCCTGTACGTCCTCGACGGCCAGGGTCTGGTCAGCGCCGACGGCGTCTCGCACACCCTGGAGCCGGGCGGGTACGCCTACTTCCCCGAGGGCGTCGAGTTCGGCATCGAAACGCCCGGCGCCACCCGGGTCCTGTGGGTCAAGCGCCGCTACGAGCCCGTGGACGGGGTCGCCGCCCCGGAGAGCGTCGTCGGCCATGTGGACGACGTCGTCCACCACCCCGACGACACCATCGGCGGTACCTACGCCCCGCTACTCCCGCTCGACGAGCGGTACGACATGGCGATGAACTTCATGCGGTTCGACGTCGGTTCGCGGTTCAAGATGGTGGAGGTCCACCACCAGGAGCACGGCCTCTACATGCTCGAAGGCGAGGGCGTGTACTACCTCGGCGACGACCATGTCGAGGTCTCCGCCGGCGACTTCGTCTACATGGCCCCCTACTGCCCCCAATCCTTCTACGCGACCGGATCCGCCCGCCCGTCGTACCTCCTCTACAAGGACATCAACCGTGACGGCTTCTGAAGCCCCCGCAGACCTGATCATCGAGAACGCGACCCACGACGGCGTACGCGTCGACGTCGTCGTACGCGACGGCCTGATCGCCGCGATCGGCCCCGGCGCGAGCGGCGGGGTCGTAGCCCGCGAGCGGATCGTCGCGGACGGCGGACTGATCACATCTCCGTTCACCGAGCCGCACAGCCACCCCGACAAGGCGCTCAGCCGCCGCTCGATCGAGCGGCTGGGCCTGCCTGCCCGGCTGACCGAGCGCCCGAAGCTGATGCAGCGCCAGCGCGATCTCAAGGCGACGTTCACCAGGGACGAGGTCGCCGACCGGGCAGGGAGCTTCCTGCGGCTGGCCGCGTCGCAGGGAATCGGTACGGTGGCGGGCCAGGCCGACATCGACACGGTGACCGGGCTGACCTCGTTCGAGGGCGTGATGGACGCGCGCGAGAAGCACACCGACCTGGTGGATCTGCGGGTCACCGCGTTCCCGCAGGAGGGGCTCGTCCAGGACCCCGGCGCATACGACCTGGTCGCCGCCGCGCTCACAGCCGGAGCCCACCGGGTGGGCGGCTGGCCCAACAACGAACAGTCCCAGGAGGACCAGCTCACCCACCTCGACCAGGTCTTCGAGCTGGCCGAGCGGTTCGGCGTCGGCATCGACATCAACATCGACTACTTCACCGACCCGACCGAGCGGCTGCTGGAGCCGCTGGCGGAGCGGACTGTCGCGCACGGCATGCAGGGCATGGTCAACGCCAACCACGTCGGTGCGCTGGAGACCTACGCCGACGACGACGCCCGCCGGGTCATCGAGAAGGTCGCCGACGCCCGGATCGCGGTGACCGTCTGCCCGTCGAACCTCGGCGGCTCCTACCCCTACCGCGGCGTCTCCCGGGCGAACGAGCTGCTGGCCGCCGGGGTGACCGTCACGGTCGGGACCGGGAACTTCCAGGACAACTGGGAGCCCTTCGGCAACCTCGACCCGATGGACCTGGCGCGGCTGGCCTGGCATGCCTTCCCCCTGAGCGACGAGGGAGAGGGCGATGGGGTCGACAAGGGGATCGCGACCGCGTGGCGGCTGGTCACGGACCACGCGGCGCGGGCCGCCGGGGTGCCGTTCGGCGAGCTTCGCGCCGGCGCGAAGGCCGACTTCGTGGTGCTCGCCGCGACCACGATCACGGACGCGCTGCGCAATGAGCCCGGCCCGCGCCGGCTGGTGCGCGGCGGACAGATCGTGGCGGGACGGGTGGGCGAGCTGTGGACCGCGCCCGAGCCGGCACGGGCCTGAGCGGCCCGGCGCCCGCGGCGGGAGGGCGGGCGGGGACGGGCTGGGTCGCGCCGGTCGGATCGCCGGGGGCGAAACGCCCGGGTGGCGCCGCCGTACCCGGAGCGGCTTCGTCCGCCCGTCCCTGTCCGCCCGCCGTCGTACCGTAGGCGTGCACGCGGAATACCGCGCGCGGCGCTTGCCCGCAGCGTCTCATGTCGATCCGAGTCGATCTGTGTCGGTCCATGGCGATGGACGGCACGACTACGAGTGAATCTGGTGGTTCCATGGTGAAGGTGACCAAGACCGCAGGCGGCCGGGTGACGATCCGCGATGTCGCCGCCGCGGCCGGGGTCTCGGTGACGACCGTCTCCGACGCCCTCAACGGCAAGGGCAAACTCCGCCAGGAGACCCGCGAGCGCATCAGGGCTACCGCGAACGAGCTGGGCTACCGGCCGAGTCGCGTGGCGCAGGCGTTCCGCCAGGGCCGTACGGGCACCATCGCCCTGGTCCTGCCGCACCGGGACGTCAGCGGCAACGAGTACGACATGATCGGCCTGGACTACTACATGACGATCGCCTCGGGGTCCGCGCGGGCGGCGTTCAGCGAGGGGTACGCCCTGATGCTGACGCCGAAGCTCAGCACCGAGGACGAGTGGCGGCTGATCGGCCCGGACGGCGTCGTGCTCTGCGACCCGGCCGCCAGTGATCCTCGGATCGACATGCTGGAGGGGATGGGCATCCCGGTCGTCTCCATCGAGCGGGACCCGGACCGCCCCGAGCGGCCGTTCTACGTCTCGGGCGACAACGAGCAGAACATGCGTGACCTGCTCGACCATCTCCACTCGGCGGGCGCGCGCCGCATAGCCCTGCTGTCGGCCCAGTCCTCCTGGGCGTGGACGATCGACGGTGAGCAGGCCTACCAGTCGTGGTGCGCCGAACACGGCCTGCCGCCGCAGGTCGCCCATGTCTCTGTCGACCGTCTGGAAGCCGACTCGTACCACGCCGCCTGCGCCCTGCTGGACGCGGACGAGCCGCCGGACGCGCTGATCGCCTCCGCCGAGCAGTACAGCGAGGGCGCGACCCGCGCCTGCCGGGAGCGCGGGGTGCGTATCCCGGAGGATCTGATGCTCGCGATCGGCATCGACAACCGCTTCGCCCAGCAGTCCGTCCCGGCGATCACCGCGATCGATCTGTGCCCCTCCGACCAGGCGGGGGCCGCGGTCGGCATGCTGCTGCGACGGCTGAATGGCGAGAGCGTGGAGCAGCCGTCGGTGGTGCCGAGCCTGCTGAGGGTCCGGGCGAGCACCCGCCGCCCCTGAGCCTGCCGGTCGCACCCCACCCGGCCTGCCGTGTCCGGCAGTCGCCCTGCGCCGGCCTGCCTGGTGGCTCCGGCGGCCCGCCGCACCCCGGTGGCCGCCCCCGTCCGGGGCGGGCGTGACCCCGGGCCGGTGGGGGACGCACGGCACACCCGCCCCGGCCCACGTACACCCGGGCCTACCCGGGACCACGGGACACTGCGGGTGCGCTCATCCGGCCTGGTCAAGCGGCATGTCGGTACTCGCGGAGAGTTCCGCCGAGTCGGTCTCGTCGGCGGACCTCCAGGTCCCCGAGCTGTGGTGGGCCGTTGACCGGGTGGGGAGCGGGCGGAGTGGTGCGACTTGCTTGAGGGTCAGGTGTGGTCGGTGTTCGTTGTCATGGGTCTCGAACTCACGTAGTGCGTAGAGGAGGTGGCTCTGGTTCCAGATCAAGGCACGGTCCAGGAGCTCGCGTCGGCAGGTCTGTATCCAGCGCTCCATGAGGGAGTTCATCCGGGCGCGGGCGGAATGCCGTGCTCCTTGAGGATCTCCCAGACGGTGGAGGCGGCGACCTCAATGCCCGGCGCCGCAAGCTCACCGTGGATCCGGCGGTACCCTGTGCCGTTCGGGAACTCATCGCTGCTGTTCGGAGTGGGTCTGGCGCGCCACAACGGCTTACTGGAACCCTGTCCTGGTGGTTGTCTCACTGGTGTACCAGGTGGCACGGAAGCTACTCGCGGTCCCGGCGGTGCTGCTGCTTCGGGACGCGGCCAAAGAGCCGAACTGCTGGTGCTGCGGCATGAGAACGCAGTGCTGCGCAGGCAGCTCGCGGGCCTGGTGCGGTACGAGTCTGCGGACCGACTGTGGCTCGCGGCGCTGTCCTCGCTGATCCCCCAACGTCATTGGGCGCAGGTGTTCCCGGTGACGCCCGGGACCTTGCTGGCGTGGCACCGCAGGCTGATCGCCTGGAAGTGGGACTACAGCAGGCACCGGAGCAAGCCCGGGAGGCCGCCAACGGCGAGCGCGGTGAAGGCGCTGGTGCTGCGGCTGGCCAAAGAGAATCCGCGCTGGGGCTGCCGTCGGATCCAGGGAGAGCTTGCACGCCTGGGCCACCCGGTCGGTGCGACGACGGTTTGGGAGATCCTGACGGCGGCCGGCATTGAACCGGCCCCGCGCCGTGGCAACCCGACGTGGCGAGAGTTCCTGACCGCGCAAGCCGAGGGCATCATCGCCTGCGACTCCGTCCACCTCGACCTGGTCGACCTGCGCCGGTGTACTCCCTGGTGTTCCTCGAACACGGCACACGCCGCCTGCGCATGGCCGGGGTGACCGCCCATGCGACGGGATCCTGGGCGGTGCAGCAGGCCCGCCCCCTCGCCGTCGAGTTGGGTGTACGCAGCGACTCGCTGAGCTTCCTGGTCCGCGACCGGGACGCGAAGTACACCGTGTCCTTCGACGCGGCCTTCGCAGCCGGGGGATCGAGGTCGTCAGGACCGCGCCGCGGGCTCCTCGGATGAACACCCACTGCGAACGGGTCATCGGGACCCTGCGGCGCGAGGTCCTGGACCATCTGCTGATCCGGAACGAGACTCACGCCCGGACATCGCCCACACCAGGCTCGAGGACAGCTTCCTCCCCTTGCTCAAAAGCATCCGGCGCCCGTGACCGGCCTGACCGCTCACCGACTCCGACGCACCCGAGTGCTCGGCGGCGTCATCAAACGAGTGCCGATATGCAGCATGACCAGCAGCGACGAGTTTCCGAACGGCACACCATGCCGAAAGGTTCATCCGCACCGTGCGAGCCGAGTGCACCGACCGGCGGCCGACTACAACGAGTGGCACCTGCGACAGGTACTCGCTGAGTACGCCCACCACGACAACACCGAATGGCCGCACCGGGCCCTGAACTTTCACGCTCCCGCCGACGACCCGGATGTCACCCCGTTCCCCGTGCAGCGGATCCAGCGCCACGACGTCCCTGGCGGCCTGATCCACGACTACCCCAACACGGCCTGTCGAAGATCGACATCAGCTGGCGAACAGACAGGTCAGCACCTATGTGGGACTTTTGGAACCCTACAGGGATCCCGTTGTGTCCCCCTGCTTGATCGAAGTAGACGAGCCACCGCCGAGCGCAGCTTTCCGCACCGATGTTGCATCCTCCAGGTCAGTTCTCCAAGCCCCTTGATGGCCAAAGTGCTTCGGTCGACGCATGCAGACAGGCCAAACGGACCACTCAATGCGGCCTGCTCGACATGCGATCATTGGCGGGCGTCGGTGCGATGGGAGTCATGCCGCAGACCATCATCAAGCTGGCCATCACCTGGGGCCTGTTGTCCATCCCGGTGACCGTGCACGCGGCCACCAAGGAGCACGAGGTCCCGCTGCGCCAGGTGCACACGCGGTGTGGCGGTGGCCGGGTGCGCCTGCGCCGCTATTGCGAACATGAGGACGTCGAAATCCCTTTTGAGGAAGTGGCGCCCGGTTACGAAGCCCCGGACGGCCGAGTCGTCATACTGAGCGCCGACGATCTCGCCGACCTTCCGCTTCCCACCGCCAGACGCATCGAGATCCTGGCGTTCGTCGACGCAGACCAGATCGACCCGCTCGCACTGGACACGGCGTACTACCTCGGTACCGGCCCCGTTGGCGCGCGCCCGTACGCCCTGCTGCGCGACGCCATGAGGAAGTCCGGGCGAGTGGCCATCGCACGGACAGCGCTGCGCACCCGGGAATCGCTCGCCGTACTCTGGGCTCGGGACGAGGTAATCGCAATGCAGACCATGCTGTGGCCCGACCAACTGCGCCCTGCTCAGGAGATCACCGTCCCGGAGACCCCACCGGCCCGCCGCCAGGAACTGCAGATGGCGTACAACCTGATGGATACCATGGGCTCCGGCTTCGACCTGGCGGAGCAGCACGACGACTACAGCCGCGCCCTGCAGCGGGTCGTCGCTGCCAGGCTTCAGGGCATGGAGCCGCCGCACGCACCAGAGTCCCGGGGCGTCGAGGGAGCCACCGTGGACTTGATGGCGGTGCTACAACAGAGCGTGGACGCAGCACAGACGCGCCGTGCGAAGCCGACCGGAAGGAAGGCGGCGAAGAAGACCGCGGCAAAGAAGGCACACCGGCGTCGTTCCGCCGGCTAACCACAACCCGTGCCGTTCGGAAACTCGTCGCCACTGGTCAAGCCGCGTATCTCTGCTCGCCGATCACTCCGCCCAGCACTCGGGTGCGTAGAAGCCGATGAGGGTCTACTGATTCCCAATGTGGTTGTCAAACTTGGCTCGTGACTGAGTGTGGTCACCTCATCCAAGGCAGGCAGCACGGGTGGGCGAACTGCTCTCGAAGGGACGACTGTCGCGGAGGAGCGCCCACAGGACGTTCAGGCGGCGGCGCGCGAGGGCGATGACAGCTTGCTTGTGGGTCTTTCCCTCGGCCCTCTTGCGTTCGTAGAACGCCTTTGAGACGGGGCAGTGCTGGGCAGCGACCCGGGCGGACAGGTAGAAGACCCGCATCAGTCGGCGGCAGTAGCGGCGAGGTCGGCGCATGTTGCCGCTGATCCGTCCCGAGTCTTTCGGGACGGGTGCCAGTCCCGAAACGCCGGCAAGGCGGTCGGGGCTGCCGAAGACGCTCATCTCGCCGCCGGTGTGGGCGATGAACTCGGCTCCCAGGACGGGGCCGAGGCCGGGCATGCTCAGGATGATCTCGGCGTGCGGGTGGTCGTGAAACCGGCCCTCAATGAAGCTCCGCCCTCTTGAAGTGGCTGGTCAGCGGGGTGACGTGACCTCGTTTCGGGGTGCTCGTGCTGGTCGTGGGCGGCAGTCTGTGTTGTAGATCGTCCGGCGGGGTGGTTTTGCCGATGAGTTCACCGTCCTCGAACGGTCTACCCAGCGACACGACCGTTCTCGACAGGAGTGCCATGTCCACCATCCAGCCAGTGATCGTGACTGCCGACCAGGACGTTCTACTCGACTTCTATACGAAATTGTTCGGCGCTGAGGAGATCTTCCGGGTACCGGCGGAAGGCCCGGCCTTCTACCTCGGCTTGCGCATCGGCGACACCGACCTCGGGCTGGTGGCCAAGGCGAACCCGGGGACTGGGGCGGCGTCGCGGATCCTGCTCAGCATCGGTGTCGACGACGTCGACGAGACGCTCGGCCGGGTGGCGGCGCTGGGCGGCTCGGTCCGCGGCGGCCCCAACGACATGCCGTGGGGACAGCGCGTCGCCCACATCCAGGACCCCGACGGCAACCCGGTGAACCTCACTCAGCCGATCCCGGCCCGGTGACGCTGTTCCGGGGGGCATGTGCTGATCGCGGGCTACCTGCGGTAGAGATCAATTGTCGGTAGTGGCCTCGATGTTCGTCAGGACGAGTAGCGCGCGAAACAGGTGGGTGGCGCGACCTCGATGAGTCACCCGGCGAGGTGAACGAGGAAGGCGGCTGGCATCTGGGAGCGGTCAGCGTTGTGGACCAGACGAACAGCGCCAAAGGGCGCGAGCTGGAAGGGCTGGCTTCACGGACGTCGAGATCACCCCGACCCACTCCGTCGCTGACGGCATGCGCGATCAAAGCCGCGGCTGTCTGAGACAGCGTCACTCGCATGGACCTGCTCTCCGAGTACGGCGACACCGAAAAGGACCCGATCCCGGTCGCGATCGAGACATCCCGCGGCCTGCTGGTCTCCGTGCTGAGGGCCAGCAAGCGGCAGGTGTTCGCGATCAACCCGATGGCCGCTACCGCGACCGTCATTCGGTCGTGCCAGAAGCCTGACCCCGGCGACGCCCTGGTCCGCGCCAACATCCTCCGCACCGACATCCACGCCCACTGACCGCTTCCCCAGGGTGGAGCGCCGGTGAACGTAGGCGGAGTCCGCGCGCTTGGCGATGAGCCCCTCCCAACCGCGGGCACAGGCAACGTTCAGTAGGTCGCGGCTGCCGTGGTTGCGGTGCGGGGTGAGGCGGCCTCAGCGGCGTTGACCACGAGTACGAACATGCGGTCTGACCAGCTCAGACGTAATAATCGGCACCCCAAGGTGCCCCGCAGGAGCGCTGCCCCGCTCGATGCTGGGATGCTGGCGCGACCACCCTGCCGCGCGCGTCGAGGACCTGCAGGCGCATCCGCTCGAGCAGAGGGAAGCCGTGCGACAGCATCACCCATGCCTTGTCGTTGGCCGTGCTCACGTCGGTGAGGTCGGGGGCGCGCACCTGATCAGGCCTGGACGGACATCGGCAGTACCGGCTGGGAGCGGTCCCAATGTCGGCGGTGTGGAAAAGACCTGACCGAGGCCATGCACCCTGCGAGCCCAGCTCATCTGCGTTCCGGCCCGGATCGCCTGCGGAGCCCGGCGTCTGAGGCTCCATCTGCCAAAGAACTGGCCCTGGCAGGACGCCTGGCAGCAGATGTTCGCCGCCCTGCACGCCCCGCCACGCGGCTGACACCTGACCCCGGATATTCAGCGGAGTTGGGCGAGCTGACACCCTGACAGCAGAAAGGTGCCCTGACCTGGGACCAGCCCCGCTCCACCAGACGTTGCACCTTCGACCGCAGTCGGGGAGCGCAGCGCGCCCCCCGACGCCATCCCCCCTCGACCTTCGCTGGGACCATTTCCAGTCCCAGGGCCACGGCCAGTTGCTGGCAGCGCATGCCCTCCCAGCCCGCTTCCGACTCCAGTACCAGCATAATCTGCTGGTAGTCCGGTTCCAGGACCGACGCCGCCATGCCCTTGGCCCGGTGCGGCACCACCGATCCCGTCACCGCGCTCCGCGCCGGCTCCGCGACCGCGGAGGTCGGCTCGGCCAGTACCTCGGCCACCGTTACACGGGCATCCACCAGCCGCTGCAGAACACGTTCCGCCTCGCCAAGCGCGGCTTGCACCCGCTCGGCCTCCTCCCGCAGTCGCCCCGCCTCTTCCCGGGCGTTCTTCTCCCGGGCCTCCAGCAGACCGAGCACCGACGACACCAGCCGCCTCCACAAATGACGTGAACGAATCCGCCCCATCTCTCCCGCCGCCAGCCGGAGTTCATTCCCACCCAGCCCGAACCCAACGATCACGTTCGGAAAGCGGATGGCTTCTTACACAAGGTCACTGGCGCACCTGGGCGCAACCTCTTCCTAGGCGAGCGGATGCAGTTCCGCCACGGCGAACGGCCCCTGTTCGCCGTGGCCTGGAGTGCGGCTCCGGGTGAAGACCTGCCGCAGACTCATCCGGAAACAAGGGGCGGGACGCCTCCCACGGAGGCGTCCCGCCCAGGTTACGCGTCGGCGGCCGGTTCAGCCGACGCCGATGGCGAAGGTGTGCAGTCCCGACAGGTTTGGCAGTTGCACGGCTTCGACCGTCTTACCGGCGGTCAGCTGCACACTGTTGTAGTACACACGGTACTCGTAGCCGTGATTGGCCGGGCCGGATTGGGTGTTCCGGTAGGTGGTGGTGATGACCGGTTGGGCGCCGAACTCTGTGGGTGTGTCGGTGAGCCAGTTCGGGAAGCCGAGGGTGCCGGTCGAGGTGGTTCCGTCGGTGTAGAAGACGGTGACCGTGCCGGAGGAGGAGCCAATGCCGGCACCCAGGAACGCCAGTTTCGCGCCGCTGCCGGAGATCTGGATGATCTGCCCGGAGGCGGTGGTGTTGTCGTTGGTCCCAGAGGCCGCGCTCGGCCAGGTGAATGCGGTGTTGTTGTACGTCAGCGCCGCCCCGGCCTTCACCCCAGCCGCCGACAGGGCCTGCGCGGAGTAGCTGTTGCCGTAGCCGTCGAAGTTGCCGGGTGTCGGGTTGGAGTCATCCGTGATACCGATGTTGTTGAAGGTCGCGGCCAGGTTCGAGTACGCCACAGGTATGGTCAGTGGCGCCGTGGTGTTGCCGGGCCCGCCGGTGTAGGCCACTGACACGGTGCTGGTCTGGGGTCCGTGGGCAGCATCAGCGGCGATGTTCACGGTCCAGGAGGCCGTCGCGGTGGCCTTGGGGGCGATCGAGCCGACGGTGGCCGTCGTTGTGGGCGTGGTCCAGCCGGTCGGCAGCGTGATGGTCGCCGTCGTCCCGGCCATCGTGGTCGTGCCAGGGTTGGTGATGGAAGCGGTCAGCGTCACGGTGCCGCCGCGTGTGGCGAAGCGGTTCTTCGACGACAGCGTCACATGTGGGGAGGTGGCCAGGGTGCCGGTGGTGAAGGTGCCGACGGCGTCGGCGGTTCCAGGCCCGCCCTTTGCTGTGACGGTGAAGGTGGCATTCGCCGAGGACCTCGGGATGCCGGTGATGCCGCCGGTGTCGGGGTTGAGCTTCAGGCCCGCCGGCAGGGCGCCGGAGGTGACGGTGTAGCGGATGGTTCCGGGGGCATTGGTGGTCAGCTGCGCCTCGTACAGAACACCCGCGCTCAGCGCGGGCAGGCCCCGCGTGGTGAACGCCGGGGTGGGAGCTACGACGGACTGGGCGGCGCCGACGGGGTTGCCCTTGGCGTCGAGCTGCTGCAGAGACCATTCCTTGCCCGGCTTGACGACCGTGAGATGCCAGTTGGTGGACTGGTCGCGGAAGCGCTCCCTCTGTGCCTCGGTGAAGGCGCCGAGGTTGCGCGCCGTCTCCCACTGCTGGATCGCGTCGAGTACCCGCTTGCCGTTCTCACCACCCTCGGTGAGGCTGGCCACCGAAGACTGGAAGCCGGCGCCAGCGTTCAGGCCGGCACCCCGCGCCAGCTTGCCCTCGATGCTCAGCAGGCTCTCCGAGCCGTGCAGGCTGATCCAGCCCAGCATCCCCGGAAGGAAGTTGTCCCGATAGAACTTGTTATTGATAAAGACCTGATTCATGCTGGTGGAGCCCACTTCGCCCCAGCTCGCCCGGGTGAGCGCGTCCCACGTGTTGGACGTCATCCGGCTCGTCTCGGTAATGAAGCCGTCCTTCGCCCGCGTCTTCTCGTAGGTGCCGTTCACCAGCCGGGCTACGCCGTAGGAGCCCCAGCCGGACTCCGAAGCCGACTCCAGGCCGTCGTAGGAGTTGGACATGATCCCTGTGCTGTTCCAGATGTCGGACAGCCGGGTGGAGATCTCCTCGATGATGCCGCGCCCGCCGGTCGCACCGCCATACTGATTGACGATCATACGGGCCGCGCGGTCGCCTGCGGCGTGGCTGGAGGCGACAGAGCCCCACCGGGCGCGGCGCACTCCGGCAAGGACCCACTCGGATCCCACGTGCTCGGCTGTGCTGTATTCGATGAACTCGTCACCGATGCGGAGCGTACGGCCGTGCAGTCCGTCGGCGAGCAGTGCGTTGGAGTCGAGGTAGAGCGTGGTGTCGCCGGGGGTCAAGGGGTGGGTCAGCGAGGCGCGGCCCCCCGTCGCGAGCCGGTCGTCAGGCGTCGGTATGACGTAGCGGTCGTTGGTGCTGACGAAGCCCGAGATGGTGTGCACTCCGACCCGGACGCCGTTGGCCTTGGCGATGTCCACCGCTGCTGCGGCCCCGGCGTCGCTGCCGCCCAGGCTGGAATTGAACTGGTAGTGCCCGGTCGACTGCCATGGCCCGACTGCGTTGGGCAGGGAGTAGATGTAGTCGATCCCGGCTGCCTTGGCGAAGCGGGCCGCGTCCGGGATGGTGTCGCTGCGCAGATCGCCGAGCACGAGGAAGGACTGGCTGCTGGCCTGGGCAGTCTTCTGCCACTGGCCGTTCTGTGTCGGGTACGGCAGGTTCTCCCCGGTCGCGATGTTCGACAGCACGGTCGGGGTCAGCTCGGGCAGGGCGCCGAAGAGAGCGATCTTGGAGCCGACGACCTGCCCGTTGTCGCCGGGCAGCGGGCCGACCGGGATCGGGTAGCCGTCGATGTTGTTTCGCTGGCGTTCCTTCGTGTAGTCGTAGGTGAAGGCCCGCAGCACCGAACCCCATGCGGTCTTGCCCGCGGCGCTCCATTCTTCGACCCCGTGGGGGAGAGCGACTTGCAGGTCAGAGGGGTTGTCCTCGACCTCGTTCTCCCAGCCGAACTGCTGGTACTCCTGCGGCCAGGCACCTTCGGTCCGATCGGTCAGCGGCCTCAACCCGATGGCGAAATCGTTGTCGCGGACCACGCCGACGGTCTGACCGATGGTCTGGGTGATGGAGGTCGGCAGCGGACCCCACAGCAGCGTCTGCACATCTGCTCCGGCGGGGCCCTCGACCTTCACCGCCTCGAGCGTGCTGTAACCGGCCTTGTTCTTCACCTTCACGACGATCTTGAAGCCGACCTTCTTGTTGGTGAAGGTGAGGAGACCGCGGTGGCTCCCGGAGCGGGTCACCTTGGTCGGCCGTTCCTGCTTGCCGTTGATCACCAGGCTGACCAGCGGGGCGGACTTGTCGTGTGCCAGGTGGTCGGCTCCGGTCCGGGAGTCCTTGAGACCGGTTACGGTCCCGGTGGAATCCAGGTGGATGGTCAGGTATCCGGCAGAGATGTCTATTGCGGCGTTCTTGCCGAACGTCGATGTCCCGATGGGCCTCGTATCAGCGCCCTCCGCGACGCCGGCCGGCACGGTGACTACCAGGCCGACGGTCAGCGCCAGCGCACTGGCTCTGACAGCAGCGCTCCACATGCGCGTAGGTCTCATCTTTTCTCCTTCCCGCCTCTGTCGGCGGCGTCGCGCTCCGGGAGGCCGGTCCTCCCGGGGCGTGAGGTGCGAAAGGATGTACGCCCGCGGCAGACAACGCCTGCTCCGGTCCGGAGTGGGCAAATCCCTTGGTGATGGACGCCACGGATCAGAGCTGTACGACCTGTCCGGTGCGCCGGGACTCCTCGGCGGCGAAGACCACATGGTGGCTGTCGCGGCTCTCGCGGGCGCCGGAGAGCAAGAGTTCGGGCCGGCCCTCGTAGTGGGCGCGGACGAACGCGGTGATCAGGCCCGCGTCACCGCCGCCATGGCCTTCGGCGGCGGTGGATCCGCCGTTGTCGGTGTCGATGACGGTGCGCTCGTTGGTGGTGAAGTCATAGATCTCGATGTGCTGGCCGTCGCCGGTGATCTGGCCACGTGTCCCGAAGATCTTGGTGTGGCGGTTCTCCTGTGGGGTGAAGGCGATGGCAGTGAACGAGACAGTCACCCCGCCCTCGTACTCGAGATTGACCACCTGGTGGTCCACCACATCGTTGTCGCTGTGGTACACGCACCGCCCGTACGGGCCTTCGACAAGCGCCTGCTCCACGGACTCCTCGGTGAGCTCGTCGGCGACAATCTTGGTGAAGTACCGCTTGACGCCGCCTTCACGCAGTCCGATCTGATAGAGCTTGCGCGCCGAGTACGGGCATCCCGGCTCGATCGTGCAGGACACGCACCGCTCCCCCGCATCCTCGGGGGCGTTCTCGGGCCGGAAATGGGTCAGCTCACCGAAGGAGGAGACGGCCCGCACCGGACGGCCGACGATGTGGCTGAGCCAGTCGATGTCATGGCAGCACTTGGTGAGCAGCAGGAAGCCGGAGGTGTCCTCGCGCCGCCAGCTCCCGCGTACGAACGAGTGCGCGAAGTGCCAGTAACCGATGGGCTCCAGGTGCTGGACCGTGACGATGTCACCGATCCGGCCGGAGTCGAGGAGCTGCTTGAGGCGAATGGTGTACGGCGTATAGCGCAGGACGTGGCAGACGCTGAGGGAGACTCCGGCGGCCTCGGCCGCCGCCGCGATGCGGTCGGTCTCCTCCGCGGAGGTCGCCATGGGCTTCTCCAGCAGGATGTCGTAGCCGCTGGCCGCGAACGCCTCAGCGGCTTCGAGGTGTTCGGCGTCCTGCACAGCGATGATCACGGCGTCGGCGACACGAGGCCCAGCGGCCATCACCCGCCAGTCGTCGTAGCAGTGCGCGGCCGGGACACCGTACCGGGCAGCAAGTTGGTCGCGGCGGCCGGTGCGCGGCTCGGCGAGAGCGGTGATGGTGACGGGGATGTCACCCTTGACTGCGAGCATCGCGTACCCGGCGCCGCGCGCGCCCGCGCCGGCGATGGCGAGGGTGAGCGGGCGGCCGAGCGGTGTGCCGTGGTGGTCGCGCAGGTTGGCGAACTGCCCTGTGGACGTGACGGGGGCGGTGCTGCGCTGGGTCATGGTCATCCCTTGACGGCCCCTCCGGTGAGGCCCTTGACGAAGTGCTTCTGCAGGGCGAGGTAGAAGATCAGTACGGGCAGGGCAGCGAGGAACATCAAACCGAAGACCTGGCCGTAGTCCTGCTGGTGTTCGCCGATCGCCCGGTAGACGCCGACGGTGACGGTAGTGCCGCCGGCCGGGCCGAGGATGATCAACGGGTTGAGGAAGTCGTTCCAGATCCAGACGCCGAGGAAGATCAGCACGCTGGCGGTAGCGGGTCGCAGTAGTGGAAGGACGACCTGCCAAAATGTGCGCCAGCGCCCGGCCCCGTCCATCGCCGCGGACTCCTCCAGCTTCAGCGGGACGGTGCGGATGAAGCCGGAGAAGACGAAGACGCCGAAGGGCACGTAATAGCCGACGTTGAAGGCGACCATGCCCTGGATTGTGGTCATCATCCCAGTCAGCTGCAGCACGTCCGTGACGGGTACGAGGATCACCTGGGGCGGGATCATCAGACCGGCGAGCAGGATCAGCAGGGCGGCGCGTGCGAAGCGGGAGCGGCTGCGGCTCAGGTAATGGCCGAGCATCGCGGAGACGACAGTGAGGACCACTATGGAGAGGAAGGTGATGGTGACGGAGTTGATCAGGCCGTTCCAGAAGAGCCCGTCGGGACGGTTCAGGACGGCGGAGAGGTTGTCGAGGGTCGGCGGCCAGGGGAAGGACGCCGGATGGTCGGTGATGTCCTTGCCGGGCTTGAAGACGTTGGAGAGGACCAGATAGAGCGGCAGGAAGAAGACGGCGGTCACGGCGAGGGCCACCACGGGCCGCAGCCACGGAAGACGGACGCGGTGCATCAGAGTTCCTCCTCCCGCCGTTGCAGCAGACGCAGTGCGACGCTGGAGATCACCGCAACGATCACCAGCATGAGGATCGCCATGGCAGAGGCCTCGCCGGTGCGGTTGGCGGTGAAGCCGGTCTGGATGATGGAGAAGGCGACGGTGGCGGTGGTGCCGGTGCCCGGGCCTCCAGCTGTGAGCACCTGAATGTGGTCGTATGTCTTGAAGCCGGTGATCAGCAGCATGACGGTGTTGATGGTGAGCGCGGGCGCCAGCATCGGCCAAGTGACCTTACGGAAGCGCAGCCAGGAGCCTGCGCCGTCGAGGGCGGCGGCCTCGTGCAGTTCCTGCGGGACACCCTGCAGGCCGGCGAGGTAGACGACGGTGCAGAAGCCGAGCATCTGCCAGCTCATGATGAACCCGACCGAGTACAGGGCGAGATCGGGGTCGGAGAGCCAGCCCGGCAGCGCGGTGACCCCGAGCGTGCAGAGCAGGGTGTCGACCAGACCGCCGTCGGTGAGCATCGCCTGCCAGACGACGGAGACGACCACCGAGCTGAGCACGACGGGTACGAAGAACACACCGCGCAGCGCGTAGTAGAGCCGACCGCGCCGGTCCAGGAGGAGTGCAACGGCGAGGCCGCCCAGATTGGGGGCGATCACCACGATCAGGGTAAGGATGGTGGTGACCTTGAGGGCGGTGAGGAAGGCGTCGTCGGTCAGCAGACCGATGTAGTTCTCAAAGCCGGTGAAGCGGGTCCTGGGCTGGAACTGGTTGGCGTTGGTGAAGCTGTAGCCGACGCTGAGCAGGATCGGAGCGAGGACGAAGCAGGCGTACACCAGCAGCCCGGGCGCCCCGAAGCTGAGAAAGTGGCGGAGGCCGGGCCACGGGCTCCGACGGCCGGTCCTGGCCTTGGAACCGGGGGCAGCGCCCCCGCGAACGACTGCCCCCTCCTCGACGATCGTCATGGGTGAAGGGCCTCCACGGTGGTCTTGTACATCGCCTTACTTGCCCTTCTCCCAATCCGCGTCCAGGCCCTTCGTGACCTGGTCGGCGTTCTTGCGGCCCGCGATGATGTCCTGCGCGAAGGCGAACGACTTGTCGACGAGTCCGGGAAGCAGGGAGTTGTCACCGGTCTCGACGAGAAAGGCGTTGACGATGCCCTTGTCCTTGACCGCCTGGTCGTAGACCTTGACGGTCTCCTGGTAGACGGGTCCCATCTCGGCGGGCGGGGTGTAGCCCTTGATGGCGATGATCGCGCCATCACCCTTCACCACCGCATCCAGGTTCTGCTTGTCCTGCTGGAAGGCAAGGGCGAACTTCTTGGCCAGGTCCAAGTGCTTGGACCTGGCGTTCACGGACATGCCGCCGCCGGTGTACGAGGGGAGTGCCGGAGAGCCGTCGTCGGTCGGGAAGGCGAATACGCCGATGGCGTCCTTGTTCTCACTCTTGTCCGCGGCCGTCACGAACCACGAGCCCATCGGGTACATGGCACCCTTGCCGGCGAGGAATGCCTTTTCGGTGGAGGCGTAGTCGCGGGAGAGGGCTGCCTTGTCGATGTATCCCTTCTTCGCTATGTCGACGAACTTCTGCGTCGCACCCTTGAAGTCTGGGTCGCTGAACTTCACCTTCTCGGCGTGGCGCTGCCTCATCCAGTCCGGCGTCGTCTTGTAGACATCGGTGCCGACCAACGCGGTCCACAGGTACGAGGCCGCGAAGGTGTCCTTACCGCCACCGCCGACGACGAAGGGATTGATGCCCTTCGCCTTGAGCTTCGCCGAGACATCCACAAGCTCCTTGTACGTCTTGGGGGTCTCGGTGATCCCGGCCTTCTTGAACAGGCTCTTGCTGTAGTAGACCAGCGGCGTCGGCTGAGTGTTGTACGGCAGCTGATAGACCTTGCCGCCGATGGTGTTGGAATGGGGGAAGGTGAACGGCTCGAGCTCCTTGTCCGTCCATGCCGCCATCTCGCCGGCCTCCGCGAAGCCCGCGGGCGACACGGCGATCATCACGTCCGGGAACTGTCCGGAGGCCAGCAGCTGCTTTGCGTACCCGGTACGGTCGACGCTGGGCGCGACAAGCTTCTTGACCTTGACTCCGGGTACCTTCCTCTCGGCCCTGGTTATCGCGTCGTCCCAGTACTCAGCGTCCAGGTTGGGGGTCTCGAAGGTCAGGAAGGTGATCTCCGTCTTGCCGCCCCCGACTCCGGCGTCGGTCCCGGCGGGCGAGCAGGCACCGGCAGTGAGGCCGAGCGCGAGGAGAGGCAGGGTGGTTCTGACGATTCGATTCACGAATGCTCTCGATTCGGGCGACGGTGCCAGGCTGGAAACCGGGACACAGGAGCGGAACGAGGCCGGAAATATTTTTGCTACCATCTGAAATAACTCAGCCCGAGCATCGTGGACCCGGCCACGCAACCGCGTCAAGGGGGAGTAAGAAACCGTGACCACCGCTGGAGGCGACTCGTCGCTGCTGCGCCGCCTGAACCAAGTCGCAGTGCTGCGCGCGCTGTACGAAGCCGAAGAACTCACCCTCACCGAGCTGGTGCAGGCAACCACAGTCACCCGCGCCACCGTCGAGAACGCGCTCACCGCCCTCGTCGAACTGGAGTGGGTGACGGAACAGGCCCCCGCGACCGACGGCCCGCGCCAGGTAGGCCGCCCCGCCAAGCGCTACCGCTTCCGCAGCGAGTCGGGCTGCGTGCTCGGCCTCGACATCGGCGTGCACAAGGCTCTGGCGGTCGTCGCCGACCTGCGCGGTACGGTGCTCGCCACCCGCCGCACCGCCGTCGGACCGGACCACTCCCCCGCCGAACGCGTTGCCGCCGCCCGCGGGCTGGGCCACCGTACCCTGCGCGCGGCCGGGCTTCGTGCCGCCGACGTACAGGCCGTCGGAGTCGCCACCACCGGTGTGGTCTCCGCCGCCGGCACGGTCACCGTCAGCGGGCGGCTGCCGGATTGGGCGGGCACCGACCTGGTGGCGGCGTTCACGGAGCCGTTCGGCGCCCCGGTCGCCGTGGG
The DNA here is from genome assembly GCF_042801455.1 of Streptomyces sp. NPDC057565. Classification (NCBI taxonomy): domain Bacteria; kingdom Bacillati; phylum Actinomycetota; class Actinomycetes; order Kitasatosporales; family Streptomycetaceae; genus Streptomyces; species Streptomyces sp. NPDC057565. The sequence goes on from NZ_JBHVFU010000051.1 coordinate 51,893, forward strand.
CAACGACTGCTCGCTGGCGGCGCTCGGCGAGCACTGGCGGGGTGTGGCCACGGGCCACCAGGACGTGATCTACATCCACGCGGGCCACCGCATCGCCGCAGGCATTCTGCTGGGCGGTGGGCTGCATGCCGGGCGCAACGGCGCGGCGGGCGAGATCGGCGTACTGCGCAGCTCCGGCTGGCACACCGCTCCGGGCCGCCTCCTGGAACACTGGGGCTCCCCGGAGGCCCTGTTCAGCGCCGCACGCGACGGGGACCCGCATGCCGAACAGGACCTCTGCGACTTCACCGCCGACCTCGCCCAGGGGGTGGCGGCGATGGTCCTCACCATCGACCCGGAGCTGGTCGTGATCGGCGGCGGCCTCTCCCGCGCGGGCGAATCGCTACTCGCCCCCCTCCGGGACCACCTCTCGCACCTGTGCCTCTTTCCGGTCGAGATGGCCGCCTCCGCCCTCGGCGACGAGGCGGCAGCGCTCGGCGGAGTCCGGCTGGCGCTGGACGTGGTGGAACGAGCGCTGTTCGAGGTGTCCGGGGACAGCTGACAACTCGGTGACGAAGCAGTCCAGTTCGGCAGCCAGCACCGCGCTCGCGGGCTTCGACGACTTCTTGAGCCCGAGGCGATCTCCCACACCGAGCCGCTGGCGGAGCAGGGGGTGGTGTTCGCCGATGCTGAACACTGCCCTTGCCGGAAACCTCGTCCGTCCAGGTCACGCGGCGTGTTCGTACTCGTGGAGGATGCCGCCGCGGCGCTCGCGTCTGCGTATGTCGAAGCGGGCGATCTGGCCTGGCTCGTTGATCGCTTGGGCAAGGGGTGCAGCGGTCGGGCGTTTGCGATGCCCTGATGCGGCCGATGGGAATTGTAAAATCGCTCGAACTCCCTCAGAACGTGGCAGAGGTGGCGCTGGTTCCAGATCAACGTCCGGTCCTGTGGGGCTCAAATACAGGATTCGGCCGCTGATCTGCGGGTTCGTAGCGGTGTCAACTGGCGATCTGGTATTCGTTAATGAGTCCACCGAGGACCGCTGTGCGGCGGACGCGGTGCTCGGCGAGGTCGATGGGGCGCGGAGGTCCGGCTTCAGCCTGCGATGGACAGAGCTGGCTCAGTGCGCGGTGAGGCCGGTGCCCGTTGTAGTGCTCCAGGTAACTGCTGAGGGTTCGGTGCAGGTGCCGTTCGTTGAGGATGAGAGTCCGGTCGAGGATCTCGCGGCGCAGGGTTGGTCAGTTCTCCCCGCCCCATGACCATGCCAACGACTCGAGACGGCAACAAGATCCGCCGGACAGGCCCTAACGGAGATGCCTACCGACTCAGCTGAGGTCGGCGGTGGTACTGGTGCTGACCTCTGGCTCGTCGACGACCAGGTTGCCGACCCCCTCGGGGGTCACAGTGTGGTCGGACTTGCCGTCGACGAGCCGACCTTGCACCGTGCGGCCGCGGGTGGTGTGCAGCTTGAACTGCACATCCCACTCACTCGGCCAGGCGTTGTAGAGGATCGCGTCCTCGTCGGCGCCGGGGTGCAGCAGCATCGATTGGAGGGCCATCTTAGCGATGGCGTAAGGCTCCCCCCCGGGTTCACCGTCGCCGGCCCCGGGACCGAAGCCGGCGTAGCGCCAGGCCCCGGTACGGAACGCGGCGACGGTCTGGAACTTCGCCTCCGCGGTCAGTCCGAGGTAGGCCGCGTGGATGGCGTCGTGCCGCCAGTCCTGGGTTCCGTCGGTCGGGTACTTGCCGCGCCGCTCCTGGTAGGAGGCGACGGCGAGGTCGAGGTGAGGCTGACCGGCGCCGAACAACCGCATCGGGAAGATCGGATAGAGGTTCTGGTTATTGGTGTCGGTGCCCAGGAAGACATCGTGGGCTGTCTTGAGCCGGTCACCCGGCCCCCACGAGGTGTCGTTGTCGTGCGCGTTCTTGCCCACCGGCAGGTTGGGGAGGCGGTCCTCCACCTCGGCCCAGTAGGCCCGGTCACCGGGAGTTGTGAGCGACGTCGGCAACGTCTGCAGCTCGCCAAGGATCCGGTGGAGACCCGCCGTGTCGGCGGCGGGGTTGTGCAGGTTTCGGTCGCCCTCACCCGAGTACATCGGGTACATGTCGATCGTTCCGTGGTTGTGGTGCCAGTGTGTGTCGTAGAACCTCACAACCTCGCGAGCCACCGGCAGCAGCTTCTCGCGGGCGAACTTCGTGTCGCCGGCGTAGGAGAAGTGGTCGAGCATCATCGTGACGATCTCGACGTTGCTCGCGTAGAGCCAGCGGGTCCAGCTGCCGGCGAACCAGTTGTCGGCATGGCCCGTGCGGTCCCAGCCATACTCGCCCCCGACAGCCTGGCCCCACAGGCCCATCACCTCGGGCCACATTGCCCCCTGCGTAGCGGGCAGCTCGACGCTGGAAGGCTCCTCGACGGTCGGTTTGCCCCAGAACGCCTGGACCCTCGCCTTGGCCAGCGGCAACGACTCGGCGTACTGGTCGAGGTAGGAATGCATCAGATCGAAGTCGCCAGACGCGAGCATGTTCCAGTAGGCGAATCTCTGGTTGAACCCGTGATAGCTGTTCCACTTGCGGAAGTCGGCATCGTCAGGGCGCCCGGGGGCGAAGAGCGAGCCGTTGAAGCGGATCGGCATCGCGGGAGTCCTGCCCGCGATGGCCTGGACGTACCGCGTGTGCAGCCAGCCCTTGGTGACCTTGTCCGCGTCGGCGTCGCCGGTCGCAAAGATGTACGAGCGGTTCCAGAACTGGTCCCACCACCTGCGCTGGGCGGCGCGTAGCAGGTCGATGGGTGTGCGCGCGCTCTCGCCGACCAGGTCACCGATCTCTTTCTCCCACCTCTTCTGCCACCTCGGGGACTGGTCGATGCTCGAGTGCAAGGTGATATCGAGCCGGTGCGACGTGTCGTGGTCGGAGCGCAGATCGGAGGCGGAGGCGCTGGCGAAGCCCTCGCCGCGAACCTGCCCCCCGAACGTGCGACCGGTGAGCGGGTCGTGGTGGATGCCCGGGTCGAGCTTCTGCAGGCGCATGATCTCGTCGTACGCCGACTCGTCGTTGTGGTGTGCCCACGTGATGGTCCCGGGTCGGTCCAGGACCCGGTCGGCGTGGACCTTCGGCTGGACGCCCACGTAACCGTCCTCGGAGCTGACCAGGTCGTAGAAGGTGAAGTTGTTGAGCGACGGGGACGGGTTGTCCTGGGGTCGGAGGTTGGTGAAGTGCACGTCCATCGTGAACGCGCCGGGCGCGTCGCTCTCAACGTGGATCGTCTGCTCGTCGGCGCCGACCCAGACCCTGGTGGTGATCACCGGGTCCCTGCCCGCGGTGATCACGACCTCGCTCTCGTGGAGCCTGAGCTCTTGACGGAACTCGCCGGAGTCGAAGGGGTTGGGGGAGAAGGTGATGTCGAGCCGTCCGAGCTTGGCCAGCCGGACGTTCTCCTCCCAGGCGTCGCCTGCGGCGAGCAGCAGCCGCAGTTGGTTGCCCTCGACCCACACATTGGCGGCCTGCACACCGTTCCCGATCGGCATCGAGCCCGTGACGTCGGCGCTCTTCGACGTCCAGACCTCGTTGTAGGCGGGGAGCAGACGGTCCACGACGGTGGCAGCCAGCTCCTTCTTCCCGGCGGTCTGCTTCGCGACGGAAGCGCCGGTGGCTCCTGCTGCCGGCTGTGCGCCGACCGCAGACAGGGTGCCGGCAGGCAGCATCGCGGCTGCTAGCCCACCGGCTGTTCGGCGGAGTATGGCTCTCCTCGGGGTTTGCTGGGAACTGGGTGCGGGCTCCGAGAATTGCATGATGCTTCTCCCATGACCTCTCGATGGACATTGCATGGACCGGCCGGTCGTGCCGGTCAGCCTTCGTGGTGCCGCCGACCAGGCCGCGCACGAACTGCTTCTGAAACGCGAGGTAGAAGGCCAGGACCGGTAGTGTGGCCAGACAGCATGAAGGCGAACACCGCCCCGAAGTCCTGCTGGTAAATGCCGATGGTGCGCAGCACGTGGCGTACGCCCCTCGGCGTACGCCACGTGCAGTTGCTTTCAGCGTGACGGTGATCCACCGCGCACGTCCGGCCCGACCGGGCTAATTGGCGACGTCGATCTCGTAGTCGCGCTGTGTGCGCGGCTGGCCGGAGTTCTGGTATGCCGTGATCGTGAACCGCGCTGTTCCCGTCTTGGTGGGCGTACCCACGATCCCTCCGGTGTCGGCGTTGAGCACGAGACCCGAGGGCAGAACCCCCGAGGTCACCGCGTATCGCTTGGTCGCCGGCGTGTTGGTCTTCACGGTCGCCTCGTACAGGGCTCCCTTGGCCGCCGCGGGCAGTGGTCCGGCGTCGAGCTTCGGGGTCGGAGCGACGACGGCCTGGGGGTTGCCGGCCGGCTTGCCGTCAGCGTCCAGCTCCTGCAAGGACCATCGCTTGCCCGGCTCGACCACGGTCAGGTGCCAGTTCGTCGACAGGTCGCGGAATCGCGCCCGCTGCTCCGCGGTGAACGCACCCAGGTTGCGGGCCGTCTCCCATTGCCGGATGGCATCGAGCAGCCGCGTCGTGTTCTCCCCGCCCGACACGAGGCTGGAGACCGAGCTCTGGAAACCTGCCCCGGCGTTCAGACCCGCGCCTCGAGCCAGCTTCCACTCCATGGTGAGCAGACTGTCCGAGCCCTTGAGGCTGATCCAGCCGAGCATTCCGGGAAGGTAGTTCGCCTGGAGGTACTTGTTGTTCTTGAACACCTGCTCCATCGAGGTGCTGCCGACTTCGCCCCAGCTGGCCCGGGTCAGCGCGTCCCAGGTGTTCGAGGTCATCCGGCTGGTCTCGGAGATGAATCGGTCCTTGGCATTGGTTCGCCGGAACGTCCCGTTCACGAGGTGAGCCATGCCGTAAGCGCCCCAGCCGGACTCCGATGCCGACTCCAGGCCGTCCCACGACATACCGGTGATGCCGGTGCTGTTCCACGCGGTGGTCAGCCTGTCGCTGATCTCGTCAAGGACGGCATGGTTACCGATCGCGCCGCCGTAGCTGTTGGCCACGACTCGGGCGGCGCGGTCGCCCGCAGCGTGTGAGACCGCGACCGATCCCCATCGCGCGCGCTGCACACCGGTCAGCTTCCACTCCTTCCCGACCTGCTCGGCCGCTCCGTAGCTGACGAATTCGTCCCCAATGCGCAAGTAGCTGTGGTGCACTCCCGCAGCAAGCAGCGCGCCGGAGTCGAGGTACACGGTGGTGTCGCCGGCCGTCAGCGGGCGGGTGAGCGAGGCTCTGCCCCCTGTCACGAGCCGGTCGTCGGCGGGTGGCGTGAGGTAGTCGTCGCGCGGGAACCAGGACCAGTTGTAGGGCTCGTCGCCGGTGCTGATGAAGTCCGACAGGGTGTGTACGCCGAGCTGTACGCCGTTGGCCTCGGCGATGTCCACGGCTGCCGCGGCCCCGGCGTCGCTCCCGCCCAGGCTCGAGTCGAACTTGTAGTGGCCGCTCGACTCCCATGGGCCGTAGTTGCTGGTAAGTGAGTAGATGCGGTCCATACCGGCTGCCTTGGCGAATCGGGCCGCCGCCGGAATATTGTCGGTCTGCAAGTCGCCGAGCACGAGCCACGATTGGCTGCTCGCTTGTGAGGCCTTCTGCCACTGACCGTTCAGCCTTGGGTAGGGCAGCTTCTCACCTGCCGCGATGTAGGACAGGATCGTCGGCGTCGCCTCGGGCGAAGCTCCGAAGAGTGCCATCTTGGAACCGGCGACCTTGCCGTCGCGGCCGGGCAGCGGCCCGACCGGGATCGGATAACCGTTTACCTTGCGGTGGCGTTCCTTGGTGTAGTCGAAGGTGAAGGCGCGCAGTACGGAACCCCAGGGGGTCACGCCTGCCGCGCTCCACTGCTCCAAAGAACCCACGCTCACGTGGTCCGGGTCGTGGTCAACCTCATTCTCCCAGCCCATGTCCTGGTACTCCTGCGGCCAGGCGCCTTCGGTACGGTCGGTCAGCGGACGGAGCCCGATGGCGAAATCGTCGTCGCGGACC
>NZ_JBHVFU010000052.1:0-56081 GCF_042801455.1 Streptomyces sp. NPDC057565
ACAACCCCAGGCCCTTCGTCTGGACGAAGACCGCCGACGAGATCTTCGAACGCCTCACCGGATATCTAAACCGAATCAAAGACTCAGGACACTAGCGGATCCGGAGTCGTTTGAACTGGTGGAGCCAGGCGAAGGTCCGCTCGACGACCCAGCGGGTCTTGCCCAGGCCGGGACCGCGAGCTGTGCCTTCCGGGCGATCATGGACGAGCTGATGCGGCGCCGGGGACATGGCGCCGACCACGACGACCCTGCCCCGGACCGCGGCCCAGGCCACGAATACGCCGAGCTGGCCGGCGGCCACGGTTCTTCAGCTCATCCCCGCATAGTCCCGGCTGCTCAGGGCTGATTCCACACGAGCGTGTAGCGCCAGAACAGCCGTCGTCGCAGCCGCGCGCCGGGAAGGACGTTCCTGGTTTCACGGACGATGTCATCGAAGGTCATGTCTGCTGGGCGAGTGCGAGCCGTCATCGAGACAGGCCGGGGCGAGGGGCGGCCCCTGTTCTTCAGCCAGCCCATAGCAGCGTTGGCGGGCACGGCGACGGCACCGAGCAGATAGTCCACAGGGGACTTCGCGCGGGACAGGCCGACGATCACCAAGGTTCCTCCCGGCGTCAGTTGACGGCGGAAGCAGGTGAGTGCGTGGGCGAACGGCAGATGGTGGATCGTGGCGACGCAAGTGATGACGTCGTATGAGCCCTCAGGCAACTCGACTGCTGCATCCGCGACACCGAAGGTCACGGGAAGCGCGGCAGGAGTCAGCCTCTGGGCCTCGGCCGTGATCACGGGATCGGAATCCACTGCCTTCACGGCGGCGGCACGTCCGGCCAGGAGCCTTGCGAGGTCACCGCTGCCGGAGCCGACCTCCAGGGCGCAGTTGAAGCGTCTCGGCAGCTGCCGCAGGATCCAGCGGTGGTAATGGGCGTTGTGATCCCAGGGATAGGCGGCATTGAACCGTTCCAGAGCCCGCAGGACACGAGGTGAAAGGATCTTCATCCACCCAGTCCACCAAGTCCCGGCGGCATGCGCACCCCGTTCTGGAACAAAGATCAACCGCTCCCCGAACTGCCGGACGCAGTCCAGGCAAGCCAGTTGAAAGTCGTCTACCCAGCAGTCACTGACCCTCCCGGCGCCCAACACCGTTGCCAGTTCGCGCCGACATTCCTATGCGCAGTGATCGACAACTGCTTCTGAGACTCGTCGTCGCTGCTGGACTACCTGGGGCAGCGGCCGAACACCATGACCGCGACCAACCCCGACGCCCGATGGCTCTTCCCCTGCCGTCGGGCCGGACAGCCCATGACCCCGGAGACTCTGGAACTCCGGCTCCGCCACCTGGGCTTCCCGACCCAGCGAGGACGCACAGCGGCGATCCGCCACCTCGTCCTCCAGACTCCGGCCCCGGTGGTCGCCCGGATGCTCGGCTACCACGACGACACCACCGCCCAGCTCGCCGCCGAGGCCGGAGGAACTTGGCAGCACTACGCCCCAGGCGACCACTCACGGCGACCACGAGCCCACACCGACAGGTGAACACTCAACTCCCGACTACGCGAGGTCGCCAGTTCTGAACCCCCTACTCGGACGAGCGGAAGCCCCGGTCAGGGGAGAGCGGCGCGCATCCGGTCGACCAGCGCGATCCCGATCCGCCACGCCTCCAGGTGCAGGGTGCCGACCCTGCTGTCGACCAGTGCATGGAACCTGGCGGGGCTGATCGTCGCCTTACCGCCCAGGATGGTCTGCAGATGGTTGATCTCGTGCACCTCGTGTGCGAGTACGGCGACAATCGCCTCGTCGGATTCCAGGACGTCCGGACGCAGTCGTACCACCATTACGGCCGTCTCCTCCTCGATCGGCTCGGCTGTCCAGTACGTCGGCCGGAGGCCGGGTTTGGGCGGGCGGATCGTGTCCGTCAGGTCCTTCCAGCCGACCTGCTGCGTGGAGGGGGCCCTCTTGCCGTACCGGGCGAACGCGTCGGCACCGAGACTGGGATCGAGCCGGATGAGGACGTCGTCCCCGATGTGGACGCCCTGTGACCTGGCCAGGGCTACGGCTTCGGGCAGCGTCCTCGGGCCGCCCGGATTGAGCCGGAACACATGGTCGCCGTACCGCAGGGGCGGCTTCGTGGCCGCGCCGCCGATCTGCCGCTTCGCCGAACTCAGTACGGCGTCGACGAACTCCTGCTCGGTGCCTGCGAGTCGGCCCTCGGCGGCCAGCACCCTGGCTTGCGCGCGGGCAGCCTGTTCCAGGCCCGTGAACTCCTTGGCCGCGACCGCCAGCTTGGCGAGCCGGGCCATGTTTCGGACGGCGACGATCGCAGCGCCGACGTCGGCCACGGCTCCCAGGACGGACACCGCGAGCCAGACGATCGACGGGTCCTCGCAGGCCAGCGCGAAGTGGTGCGGACGCTGGCCACGGATCCCCGGATTCGGGAGGTCACACCAATGTCAACCTCGGGCAGAAGCCCTGCGTCAAGGATAGTGGCGAACTCCATGGTGTACGCCGTAGCCAGCAGGGTGCGCACACGGCCGTGTTGGGTGTCGCCGGGCGGATCGACCAGACTGGTGAGCTGCGCGGGATCACTGAGCCGTACCATCTGCTGGTCGACAAATTCGCTCATGGAATCGCCCTTCGGGGATCGTCGGGCCGACGGCTGTCGCATATGTGCCGTGCATGTGCCAGTGTGCGACCGGTGACACCTCTTCCCGGGGACCACGGGCGGCACCGGCGTGGCGCCACTGTTCTTCGTCGCCGCCTTCCCCTGCCGGTCGATGGCGGCATCGAGGCAGGCGTCGTCGCGGGTCCGCAGTGTCTCGACGCTGACCGGACCAAGATTTCTTTCGTGGTAAAGTACCGGCATGCTTATCGAGGTTGACAGACCGTAGCCGCCGGGCGTCGACGACGCTATCGGCCTGTGCCACTGACTCCGGTCCGCAATGGCCAGGATGTGGATGACGCGCACGGTTAAACACTTCCGCGCTTTGAAGTGCATACCCTGGCACACCTTTGGCCAGTGCGCCTCACATTCCTTTTTGCTCCCTGCCGGAGTACCCCGAATCAGCCTCCCCTCGTGGCGCGTTCACAGCATGCACTGACTCCTTCGGCGACGTCGAAATTTTGTTCAAGCCGTGATTCTTCCGGTCCGGAATCGGACCGGCACGGCTGACGTCGTCCGAGGAATGAAATGTGCATTCCGTCCTGTGCGGTTCCGTCCTGTGTTCCCGTCGTCGTGCGTCGGACGGCGCCCATTCTCTTTGAGGACCATCTCTCGTCAGCACCATGCCTGGTCCGCCGGGAGAGAGATCACGTGGAAGATTGTGAGCATCACCTCATGACGAACCAGCACCATGCGAACAAATCGAGTGACCGGGCTCGACGGTCTCGCGTTGCACTCGCCAACCCTCCCCCCGGTACCCGACTCGCGCGTATCCGGGAGCATCTCGAATCGGTGGGCGCGCCCGATTTCCGCTACCGGCAGTTCGTGAGCGCCCTTCGCCGCGCGGAAGCCGAGACCTTCGACACCGTTCGCGAGTTGCCCGCCGAACTCAGGGCGGGACTCACCGAGAAGTTCGGGCCGCGCATGCTTCCCATCGTCCCGGTCGCCCGCCAAGCAGAGGACCAGGTCGAAAAGGTCGTCTTCGAGTCGGATCCGGGAACCCGTTTCGAGACCGTTCTCTCCCGCTACAGGGCCGGATGGACTTCTCTCTGTGTCTCGTCACAGGCCGGATGCGGACTGGGCTGCACTTTCTGCGCCACGGCCGCCGTCGGCCTCGCCAGGAACCTGACGGCCGACGAGATCTACGCGCAGGTCATGCATCCGCATTGGCGGCTTCCGGACAGATCCCTGCCGGAGAGCGTGGCGTTCATGGGCATGGGCGAGGCACTGGCCAACCCGCATGTGTTCGATGCACTGTGCCTGCTTTCGGGAACTGGCTACGGGGAACTGTCACAACGCCGTATCACAGTTTCCACTGTGGGCTTCGCGCCCAATCTGTCGAGGCTCACCAAGGAATACCCACAGGTCACGATCACACTGTCCGTGCATTCACCGTTCACGGACGAACGTGCGCAACTGATTCCGCTGGAGAAGAGATTCCCCCTCACCGAGAACCTGGCGATTCTGGATGAGCACGCGGGCACGGCACGCCGCAAGATCTACCTCGCGTATCTGCTGATCTCCGGCGTCAACGACACCGAAGACCACTTGCATCAGCTCGCCCGACTCGTGGCGTCGCGATCCCGGCCGGAACTTTTCCACGTGAGCGTGATCCGGTACAACCAGGCCCTGGGAGCACATCCCGCCTACCGGGCGCCCTCGAAGACACATGTCAGTCAGTTCGTCACAGGCTTGCGCGAACGTGGCATCCACGCCACCAGACGACGCCAGCTCGGCTCGTCCATCGATGCCGCCTGCGGCCAACTGCACGCCCGCTACGCCGCCTCCGCCCCTTCCGGCGGCCCCCTCACCGGTCTTCCGCCGATGAGTCCCGCCGTGGACCGACTGCTGCAGATCGGACGGCCGGGCCCGCCGGAGTCTCGTCGGACGGCAACCGGCTGAAGCACGGAACAGGGCATCGGTACGACGACCGGAGGCGCGCGCCTGCGTCCCGGCGTCGGCCGTCCACATCATGCACAGCACCACGGCCGTCGGTGGTCCATGCCCCGCCCCGGCACCCGTGATACCCGCCCCATAGTCCTGGAGGACATATGAACAACCATCGTGACCGAGGCCAGCACACGGTCCCGCCCGTGCCCTTCGACCCGGAACTGAACCCCATTCTGGAGAAAATGGGGCCCCCGCACGAGAATGCGCCGCTGTCGGCTGACGACATCCCCCGGTGGCGTGCGCAACTCGCAACGGCAGACCCCTCACTCGATCAGCTGCGCGACCATGGCAGGTTCGAGATCCAACAGTTCCTCGCGCCCGGCCCGGACGGAGCACCAGACGTCTCGCTCCTCGTCGCACGCCCCACCGGCCTGCGCCAACAGGCGCCGGTTGTCTACCACATGCATGGCGGAGGCATGATCGGCGGATTCAACCGCACCGGCATGCAGACGATCCTCCAGGAGTGGGCTGAGCCCCTCGAACTGGCCGTCGTATCCGTCGGCTATCGGCTGGCACCCGAACACCCGTACCCAGCGGCGATCGAGGACTGCTATGCCGGGTTGGTGTGGCTCGCCCGACACGCCGGGACACTCGGTATGGACCCCCAACGCATTATCACCGCCGGCGGCAGCGCCGGCGGGGGCCTCACTGCTGCCTTGGCCCTTATGACCCGCGACCGGAAAGGGCCCGGCATCCTTGGCCAGTTGCTGATGTGTCCCATGCTCGATGACCACAACGACAGCTCCTCGGCACACCAGATGACCGGCCTGGGCGTGTGGGACCGCCGCGCCAACGACCTGGGCTGGACCGCTCTTCTCGGCAAGGACAGGGGCAGCTCGCAGGTCTCGTGCTACGCCGCGGCCGCCCGCGCAGCGGACCTGTCCCAGTTGCCGCCCGCCTATATCGACGTCGGTGCTGCAGAAACCTTTCGCGACGAATGCATCCAGTACGCGATGCGCATCTGGCAGGCCGGCGGGGACGCTGAACTGCACATATGGTCAGGTGGGTTCCACGGCTTCGATCAACTGGCGCCACACACCGAAGTCTCCCGAGACGCCCGCCGGACCCGCTTCCGTTGGCTCTGCCGTCTGCTGAGCCGCGAGGTCCGCCAGGCGTCTTGACCGGCCCCCTCCGCAGCCGCTGCGGGAAGGTCGTGGCCGCACTGAAGGAGCTGGTGGAGTCGCTGAAGGGGGCGACCCCAACGACTCCGACACCTTCATCGGCCCGACGATCCGCCCCGACCAGCGCGAGCGGGTGCGCAACTGTATCCAGCTCGGCATCGAGGAGGGCGCCCGCCTGGTCACCGGCGGCCCGAAGATCTCCGAGGGACTGGAGAAGGGCATCTACGTCACGCCGACCGTGTTCGCCGACGTCGACAACCCGATGCGGATCGCCCAGGAGGAGATCTTCGGCCCGGTCCTGGTCGTCGTCGCCCACGACGACCAGGACGACGCCGTCCGCATCGTCCAGCTGCGCCGGAGGATACGCGCGTCAATCCGTCCCGCAAACGGAGCAACGCAGAAACGGTTCGAACTCCGGACGATCAGCGGGCTCCCCGCCCGGCTCGCTCGGCTGCTCCTGCACGAACGCGGGTCAGGACCTGGGATCGATGTGGCTGTTCTCCGGGACATGGGTGTGCAGGTAACAGCCGCCCCGGGCCCCCAGACGCCCGGTGAGCGGGCCGAGACGAAATCGGTCGGAGGATCCATGAGCCAGGTGTCCGGCGCACCCAGGAGCGTACCCATGTGTTGAGTTTGCTCCAGCCCTTGCAGGGGTGTCGGCCGACCTGGCGCATACTCGGCCGCTGACACGACAGTGCAGGAGGAACAGAGCTTCGGTCTGGGGAACGACTGCGCCGGCGCGGCTGGTGCGGGTACCACCGGGCGGATCTTCGAGCGCGCGACATCCATATCTCGGGCATGTCGGCCGAATGCCCAATCCGGCCTGATCGCGCGACCGGAAACCGTCTCACGCCGTGGACCTTCGTCCGGAAACGCACGCCGAGTTGCGCCAACGCGCCCTGGCTTTCGGGCATTGGCCTCGGTGCTGGCGCCGAGGTCAATGCCGCCCCGTCGGTAGGACCTGGCTGTAGTGACGGGCCACGGCCGGAGCTGCTGGACGCTGAGTTGCAGGCCTCTGGTGACGGGCGGAAACTGATGCTGTAGCACGCGCGCGCATGGATCGCCCGTTGAAACCGGAAGCGTATTCTCCTCCAGGGAGAGAACTCCGTGCCCGGCACAGCAATTGGCCAACTTCGATTTGAAGACGTCCTCGCGCCGCGGCATCTCAAGGCGGGACGTGCGTGCTCTTCAGGTAGTTGATCCCGTCGACCTCCTTGAATGTGTCCATACCCAGTATCGCGGGGCAGCGCCTTTCGTTCGTCGCAGGCGTCGACGGCTCGAGGCAGCATCTGACGGACCGACAGCACTGTTCTCATGGGACTGCCTCGAGGTGGACATACGGGTCTCGGATCAGACGACGGTGAGGCTGCTCGTCAACCACTTCAGCCCAATGTCGGCACGCGTACCACCACCCGCGAAAAGCGCGAGCGTCAGGTGGATGAGGTGCGCTACCGCACCGATCGGAGCACATCCCATGACCGACGACATCCGAGGCTCCTCGCTCAGGTCCGTGGCCACGACGCCGTGTGCGATCGTGCCACCGCATCTGCTCAACCGGCTGGCCCGAGCTGAGGACCCGGCCGTGCACGAGCCCGCCCGCCGCACCCTTGCGCTCGACGCGGCAGAACGCGCCCAACGCAGGCTGACGGCCGAGATCGGCCCGACCGCCGCCCCGCCGACGCGCGGCCCCGACCACTCCGACCGCACCATCTGCGACGTCGAGCACCGGCAGGAGTTGCCCGGCAGACGCGTACGCGGAGAGGGCGAGGCCGACGTACCGGACACCTCGGTCAATCAGGCCTACGACGGCCTCGGAGCCACCTTCGACTTCTATCTGCAGACCCTGTCCCGCTCGTCCATCGACGGGGCCGGCCTCCCGCTGGACGCCAGCGTTCACTACCGCCGGGACTACGACAATGCCTTCTGGGACGGCGAGCAGATGGTCTTCGGCGACGGGGACGGACACATCTTCGGCGACTTCACTCAGTCCCCCGACGTCATCGGCCACGAGCTCACCCACGGCGTCACCCAATACACCGCCAACCTGGCATACGTGGGCCAGTCCGGAGCTCTGAACGAGCACCTGTCCGACGTATTCGGGTCCCTGGTCGAGCAGTACGCCAAGGGCGAGACAACCGAGGAAGCAAACTGGCTGATCGGAGAGGAACTGCTGCGCCCCGGAGTACAGGGCGTCGCGCTGCGCTCGATGAAGGCGCCAGGCACCGCGTACGACGACGATGAGCTCGGCAAGGATCCGCAGCCTGCCCACATGAACGACTTTGTGCAGACCTTCGCCGACAATGGCGGCGTGCACATCAACTCGGGCATCCCCAACCACGCTTTCTACCTCGCCGCCACCCGGCTTGGCGGCCACGCCTGGGATGGCGCCGGCCGTATCTGGTACGACGTGCTCACCGGCGGCACGCTTGCCAGCGACGCCGACTTCACGTCCTTCGCACGGCTGACCGCGGACGCCGCCGACGCCTACGGGCCACAGGAGCGCGATGCGGTACTCCAGGCGTGGGATGCGGTCGGCGTACCCACGGCCTGAGTCGGCCAGTGTCCCGGTAGAACTGAGTTGCAGCTCGCCGACCAGGGCATCCGGGTGTTCGGACTGCACGTCGGCTTCATGGACACCGACATGAGCCGTCGGGTCGCCGGGCCGAGTCCGTGCGTGATTGTCTCCGGCTCGGGTCGGTCAGCGGCGACGGCTCAGTTCATGCGGCGAGTGCTTCCTTGACGATGGCCTCGATGTACAGGCCCGTGGTGTCGAGCAACGGTGTTTCGGGAACATCCGACTGCTTGACGAGCAGGCCGAACTCCGTGCACCCGAGGACAACGGCCTCGGCACCCGCCGCGTCGAGCTTCCCGATGATGTCCGTGAACGCCGCACGGGACTCCTGCGTGAACTGCCCTCGGGTCAGTTCCTCAAAGATCAGCCGGTGGACAAACTCCCGGTCCGCCACCCCGGGGGCGATGACTTCGAACCCGTGGCTGCCGAGCCGGTCGTGGTAGTAGCGGCCCTCCATCACCGGACGGGTACCCAGCAGCCCGAGCCGTTGCGCACCGAGACGGCCTGCGGCGTCGGCGACCGCATCCGCGATGTGCAGCAGCGGCAGCCTGGTGCTCGCCTCGATGGCCGAGGCCACCACGTGCCCTGTGTTGCTGCCAATGGCGAGGAAGTCGGCGCCGCTCGTCTCCAGCGCGCGTGCCTTTGCGGCCAGGTAGCCGCCCAGGTCGTCCCAAGCCTCGGCCTGGACGCAGCGGTCGACCACGGCGAAGTTCACGCTCGACAGCAGGAGTTCCGCGCTCTCGTGCCCGCCCAGCAGTTCATTGACGCGGTCGTTGATGCGCCGGTAGAAGTCCACGGTGGCGACACTGCTCATGCCATGGAGGAGTCCGATGGTCTTCACTGAGAGCCTTTCCATAGTGGCGGGGGCACGTCGCGGATGCCTCGCAAGCGTTGACGACATGTTCATTCCAACATGCCCCCGCCGCCCGGACAGGGCCAGTCGCGGAGAATCGGACTGCCTGGTGTAGGTGTGGGCGGCGGGGGGCTCTGTCGGCAGACCTGGGTCAACCGACCGCCGGGGCCTTGGCCAGGCCGCGCTTGACCTGCCGAGTGGTGTCGTCGGCGAGGATCTCGGGCACACCGGCCTCGATGCCGTCCAGCGCCTGGGCCGCGACCTCGGCGGGGTCGGCCTTGTCCTCGGTGGGCATGTTCGCCGTCATGTCGGTGTCCATGAGGGCGACGTGCAGCGCGGACACGGTGATGCCGCGCGGCGCGAGCTCTTCGCGGGCGGCGCCGCTCATCGCCCAAGCAGCCGCTTTGGACGCCGCGTAGGAGCCGGCCTGGGCCGGGTGCCACCAGGAGATCACGGAGAGGATGTTCAGGACGGCGCCGCCGCCGTTCTTCTCGATGACCGGGGCGAAGGCGCGCGTCACGGCGAGCGGTCCGAAGAAGTTGGTGTTCATCTCGGCGTGCACCGCGTCCATGTCACCGCCGATCAGGGGGTTGTACCGGGCGATCCCCGCGTTGTTGATCAGCACCGTTGCGTCCGAGGCAATGCGGGCAGCCTCCCGGACCGATGCCTCGTCCGTCACGTCGAGACGGAGCGGCGTGACACCCTCCAGGTCCACAGTCTCCGGCCGGCGTGCCGCCGCGTAGACCTTCGCGCCGCGCCGGAGCAGCTGCTCGGCGAGGTGGCGCCCCAGTCCGCGGTTGGCGCCCGTCACCACGGCGGTCGCACCCTTGAGTTCCATGATCGGTTCCCTTTCGCCGCGGGGCCGGAAGATCGGCCCCGCAATTAGATTATGAATCCAATCTATGTGGGCGCGTACGATAGATGTCAAGTCGCATCTAAGTGGGAGGTGGGCATGGGCCGCGTGTCACAGGCGCAGGCGCGGGAGAACCGGCAGCGTGTGGTGGAAACCGCAGCGCGGCTCTTCCGGGAGCAGGGCGCCCAGGTCAGCGTCGCCGACCTGATGAAGGCCTCCGGACTTACGCACGGCGCGTTCTACAAGCAGTTCGCATCCAAGGAGGCGCTCTTTGACGAGGCCACCGCCCAGGCATTCGACGCGGTCGTTCACGGCACGGACCGCCACCACGTTCCATTGGATGCGTCACCCCACGAGCTGATCGACGCCTATCTGTCCGCCGAGCACCGCGACGACACCGCAGAGGGCTGCCCGGTGGCCGCGCTCGCCGTCGACATCGCGAGGGGGCAAGGCGGTCCCGCTGCCAGGGACAGGTTCAGCAAGGGGGCGGCCGAGTTCGCGCAGCACCTCGCCACCGGCGAGAACGACGGCCTGAGCAGGCTGAGCCTGATGGTCGGGGCGCTGATCCTGTCGAGGGCCACCCAGGGCACGCCCATCTCGGAGGAGATCCTCGCCGCAGCCCGCGCAGCGCTGACCGCTGCTGACTGATCCGTCGGACTGCCGGGCGATGATCGAGGTCGGCCCCCTTGCGACAAGGAGTCATGACCATGATGCAGCGGCCGTTGAGCGTCGGTGTACTGCCCCGTTCGACAACCGTTGCTCCAGCAGGCAGTGGGCCGGGGCAGCCGGGCATTCCTACAGCCGCGTGGCCGGAGCAGCAGGCATGATCACGTCGACTCCGTAGCGTCGGTGAGCACGATCCTGAACGTGACCGATTCTGGCTCGCCGTCCTCATCTCGCTGATACCGCGTGGCCGGTGGGCCGCAAGTCTTCTTCGCCGCTCCCGGTACTTTGCCGGCCTGGTACCGCAAACTGATCGCCAGTGCGTGGGACTACTGCGCCCGCAGTTCCCGTATCGGACGGCCGTCGACGGCGCGGCCGCGCTCAAGAGTCTCGTGCTGTGCCCGGCTGATGAAAATCCCCGCTGGGGCAACCGCCGCATCCAGGGCGAACCGGTCCGGCTCGGGCACCCCATCGCGGCCTTCACGGTCTGGGAGATCCTGCACGCAGCAGGCATCGACCCGGCCCCGCGCCGCTTTGGCCCCACCTGGCGCGGCTTCCTCACGGCGCAGGCTCAGGGGATCCTTGCCGCGGACTTCTTCCATTGCTGGGCCCTCCTCTCCGACAACTGCTCCGACTTCGGCGTCCAGCGGCTGTGCCGGGTCCTTGGTGTGTCCCGCTCCGGCTTCTACCGGGACCGGGCGACTGCCACGGCCCGCGCCGAGCGCCAGGCGGCCGAAGAACGGGCGGTCGTAGAGATCCGCGCCATCCACGTTGAACACCACGGCGCCTACGATGCCCCCGCGTGCGTGCCGAACTCCGGTCGCGCGGGCGGAAGATCGACCGCCAGCGTGTGGTCCGGCTGACTCGCGCAAACCACATCGTCCACCGGCACCTGCGGCGCAAGAAGCGCACCACGATCGCGGACAAGACCGCGCCTTGCGTCCCGGACCTGTTGATGCGCGACTTCAGCGCGGACGCGCTCAGCACCAAGTGGTGCGGCGACATCATCTACATAGCCGTCGGCTCCACCTGGCTGTATCTCGCCACGGTCATCGACAACTGCCCGCGCCGCGTGATCGGCTGGTCGATCGCCGACCACATGCGCACGTACCTGATCACCGATGCGATCGAGATGACGGTCGCCGCCCGCGGCAGCCACGTTAGGGCGTGCATCGAATGTGCTGGTCGCCGACGTGACACCGTCGGCGAGCGATCCAAAACCACGTGCAACCTGCGCCCAGTCATGCTGGGATCATTCGTTATGAATGTCCATTTTCTCGATGACGCCGACTTGACGGACAAGATGGAGCAGAATCTGGCGGAACATGCCTGTCACCTGCATCGGAGCATGAGAGGTGCGACTGTTGCAGAGACTGATGACCTCCTAGTCGCCGACAGCGGCTTGGACGACGACACTTTCAACATCGTTGCCGCGGCCCGTTTCACCGTCACCACCGCTACGGCACGTATCACCGAGACCGCCCAGACACTGGCTCGCACCGGCCGCCGCTTCTCCTGGTGGGTGGGGCCCGCCTCGAGGCCACCGGACCTCACCGCCCGCCTGACGGCGGCTGGTCTGCCAGCATCCGAACGCGAGACGGCGATGTGGGCCGAACTGGACGACACCCTGCCGCTGCCCGCCGCCCCAGGACTGGACATCCGGACGGTGGCCACGCCCGAACAGCTCGCCGACTACGCCGCGGTTCTCGCCGCGAACTGGACCCCGCCCGCTGATACCGTCCGCCGCTTCTTCACCCAGGCCGCCCCGCAGGCCCTGGCCGCGCACTGTCCGGCCCGTTACCTGGTCGGTTACGTGGACGGCCGTCCGGTCTGCTCGGCCGAGGTGTTTCATCACGCGGGGGTTGCCGGGATCTACAACATCTGCACCCTGGCCGCCCACCGCCGACGTGGCTACGGCGGTGCCATCACACTTGCCGCACTCCACACGGCCCGCGACCGAAGCCACCGCATCGCGGTCCTGCAGGCGTCCACCGACGGCGAGCCCGTCTACCGCCGCCTGGGATTCCGCTCCTGCGGCCAGTTCACCGAACACACCATCAACCCCTGAACACCCCGAACTCCACAAGCCACCTGCCCACTTTCACAACAATCCTGGTCACAGCCACTCGTTGATGGCCGCGACGAGAACGGTCGCTTCGTAGCGGACCGCGAGCTTGTCGTACCTCGTGGCAACCGCCCGGTTCCTCTTGAGGCGAGTGATGCCGCACTCGACCGCATGGCGCTCGCGGTAGTCGGCCTTGTCGAATTTCGGCGGCCGGCCGCCGCGGGAGCCGAGTTTCTGGCGGTTGCGGACGTGGTCGGCCTTGTCCGGGACGGTGCAGCGGATCCCGCGTTCACGCAGGTAAGCGCGGTTCTTTCGAGAGGCATACGCCTTATCCGCGCGCACGCGATCGGGCCGGGTGCGGGGCCGGCCCGGCCCGATGCGGGGCACACAGATCGCCTTCAGGACGGGCTCGAACTGCGGGGAGTCCCCGCGCTGCCAACGAGGGGTTGCACATCAGTTCCATCCTGAAACACATCGCGTCGCTGCCGCTCACCACGGGGCAGCGGGCGCTGCTGGCCGGCGTGGGGCCGGAGTCGAGGCTGGGCCATTCTCCGGCGGCCATCGGGGCCACCGGTGCCGCCGCCGGGCCGGTCCCCGCCGTCACTGGTGCCGCTGCCGGACCGGCCGCCGCTTCCGCCACCACCCGCGCGGTGCACGAGGAGATCATCGGCGAAGTGGCCGCCAAGTGATACTTGCCGTCCAAGACGCAGCAGACCGCCGAGCCCCGGGAGACCGCCGAGGGACTGAGCCTGGACCCCGCCATGTGGCGGTGGTGCCCGGGCTGGCTGGCCGCCAGGAGCGATCTCGACGCGTGGACCATCACCCTCGTCTTCCGCGACGTGGCGGCGTACCGCGACGACCAACGGATCCGTGAGGCGGTCCTGGGCTGCGTGCTCGAGACCGTGCCGGACGCGGGCCAGATGGTCCTCGTCAGCCACAGCCTGGGCACGCTCGTCGGCATGGACCGCCTCACGCGGCTGCCTCCCGGTGTGGAGGTCGTCCACCTGATCACAGCGGGCAGTCCGCTCGGCTCGGCATGGACAGCCTGCGCCGACTGCTGTCCGGCGGGCCCACAAGCCCGGAGAAGGTGGCGGACTGGCTCAACGCATGGTGCCCGACCGACGCGGTGGCCGTCGGATGTCCGCCGGCCGACGACTGGGCGGACAGCCCGACCGACCTCGCCGTCGTCAACGCCCGGGACCGGGCCCACGGCATCGGGGAGTACCTCTCCCACGCCGCCGTCGCCCGGTCGATCGGCGGTCGCCTCGCCGTCTGAGCGCCGGCAGGGCGATCGGACTGCTGCGGGAGGCCTCGATGCCCCGGTTCCTTCGCGCCCGCCGTGTCCCACCCTCCGCACGCGACGATGCGGGCTGGGCCGGCGACGCCTAAGAGCTGTCCCGCAAAGATCCGGCGGTGGTCCCAACTTCGATGGTCGCAGAGCCACGCGGCATGATGACCTCCGTGACGAACAGCGCGGAGATGCACCCTGACCGGATCCCCGGCTACGACGGCGGCCCCTTCACTCACCGCCCCGAGCTCTTGGACGAGAGCCTGTTCTGGCTCGGCCACCTGCACAACTGCGCCCAGAGCGAGGACGCCGAGGAACTGCTGCTCAGCGCTGACGGCGAGCAGGCAGCGGACCTCCAGCGCCAGCTGCTGGAAGGGGACGACTGGCCCGTGTTCACTGTGCCGCTTGTCGGCGGCCACCGCCTGTACGTGGTGTACCGCGCCTTCGAGGAGGACGAAGGCATCGACTACCTCCTGCACCACCCCGACTGGGACCACGCCGAACACCTCGCACAGGACGAAGGGCACTTCATGGGCCCAGCCCTCTCCTGGGCCGAGCTGACCGCCGCAGCGGACAACGGCCTGCCCGGCGGCAGCACCACTGATCCGCATGCCCGGCTGCTGCTCCTGCTGCCCGCATTCGGCGATGACGCTGTACCCGATGGCGCCGTCGACCGCCTGGCGGCAGCGCTTCGCGCCCGCAGTCAGATCGAGGCCCCCGATCGGCTCGCTGCCGCCCTGCTTGAGGACCAGGGACTGTGCGGTCCCGTGCACTGGACCACAGCCGAGCGTGGCTACTGGATCAACAACGGCGGCCTGTCCTTCCGCAACCCCGCCAACCGCTTCGCCTGGCCTGCCGCACGCCTGGCTCGTGTGAGTGCCGCGCTGGCCCCCTGATCCGCACAGCCGAGTGATAGGTGATGTCGCGGGCGTATTTCCTGTTCGGTTCACTCGCGGTGAAGTCGCGGCCAATCAGGTCGGGAGCCTTTGCCGCGGCCAGGTCAGGGATCGTGGTGCGGTGCCTGCGACGCAGTCGCACGCCCGCCAGGCCGATGCTCCGCATCACGCGCGATTCGCTTGTACTCGGCGGGCCCATCGTCCTTATCTGGGACAACTTGAACGTCCACAAGGACGCCCGGATGCGCGCCTTCATCGACACGCATGACTGGATCACCGCCTGCCACTTGCCGCCCTGCGCGCCCGACCTCAACCCCGTCGAAGGCATGGTCCGTGCTCCGCCGCACGACCCAGGCCAACACCGCCTTCACCGACCCCGACCACCTCCTCCGAGCCCTACGACACGGCCTCCGCCAACTCCAATACCGCAGCGACATCATCGACGGATGCCTCACCGAGACCGGACTCAAACTGACGACACCATGCCTCAAAGCTCAGTAACCCCGGTCGGCGCCGGGGGAGGACTGGCACGGGTCCTCGCGCAGCGGCGAACGCGGACTCGGGGCCCTTCGTGAACCGGCTGACGTCCCACCTGGATCGGCTCGGGAACCGTTCCCCCGGACCCTGCGTGACCTTTTGACGTGTTGTCGGCTGGTGGAGGGGACCGAATGAGAGCGCGGACGATGATGAGCGTGGCGATATCGGCCTGTGTGGCGCTGGTGGCGTGCGCGTGCGGTCCGGAGAAAGCGAAGGAGGACACGGAAGCGAAGCCTTCGCAGCCGTCCGTGTCCACGCGGACCAAAGAGCCATCGGCCATGCCGTCCGTGTCCGCCCGGACCGAGAAGCCGTCGGCCGATCCAGTCGGCGACGGGCCCGCGCCCAGGACGAAGGAGGGCGCGATCCATCGGTATGAGCAGTACCTCCACGCCCTGGGCCGTGAGGACATCGACACGGTCTGCGAAGTGGCCGGGCCCGCCGCGAAGAAGGCACAGGACCAGGGGCTCGGCCCGTGCACGTCGACGTACACCGCCGTGTTCCAGATGATCTCGCCTACGCAGAAGAAGGCCCTGCAAACCGCGACGGGCGATCCGCAGCGCATCGCCGTGCGCACGCCCGACAAGATCGAGATGCCGGTCGAAGCGGTCAGGGCTTCCGCCACCTTCTCCGAGAGCGACCTCGGCAGCTACACCCTGGAGTACCTGAAGAACGACTGGTACATCACCGACTGAATCGTGCTGCCGAAACCGAGCACATCGCGCAGCGCCGGGCGGCCCGCCGATGGCCGGCGAGCACGGTGTGCGGTTTCAGAGACGGAGGCCGGAGAGCCGGGACAGCCTCTCCAGTTCCGGGTTGGCGCGGCGGTGCAGGGACACCAGGCCGCGCAGCACTTCACGGCCCATGGGATGGATGCGGGCCATCTGGGGGTGCAGCGCGCCGTCACGGTCGCCGAGGTCGAGGCGCTACGCGGCCATCGCCCAGAGCCTGCTCGACAACCAGGTCGAGCAGGCCGCTGAGGGTGAATGAGTATCCTGCCGATTCAGTGGCGACTGTCTCGTCTCATGCTAATTGGCCCCTGTCGCAGGTGATCTGGTCCTATTCGCTCGTCGGCTCCGGTGACCTGGTCCGTTGGCGCTACTCATGTCACGCGAGACCTCGACCCGCACGGCGATGAAACCCCGGGATTTCGGTGAGCAGCACGCGCCACTACGGTGGACCGATGTCATCGATCAAGAAGTTCCAAGTCACCTTCGACTGCGCAGAACCTGAGCGCCTTGCTCGTTTCTGGTGCGAGGTGTTGGGGTACGTCGTTCCGCCGCCACCGGAAGGGTTTGCCACCTGGGACGATTTCAAGCGTTCGCAGCCACCTGAGCAGCGGGATTCATGGTTTGCCTGCATAGATCCCTCAGGTGTGGGCCCGCGTCTGTACTTCCAGCGCGTCCCCGAAGGCAAGGCCGCCAAGAACCGGCTGCATCTTGACGTGCGGGTCGGCACCGGACTCGTGGGTGAAGAGCGCCTTGCCGTACTTGAGGCCGAATGCGCTCGACTGGTCCCGCTCGGCGCGGTACACGTGCGAACGCTGTATGACGGCAATGATTCGTGCATCCCGATGCAGGACATCGAGGGCAACGAGTTCTGTATCGACTGAGGGGCCACGAACGTGTCCTCGTTCTGCGCCCATGGGCCAAGACGAAGAACCGCCCCCGACCTTGTCAGGTCGCTGGTCTTCAACTGCTTCGGCTCGCAGGCACGGAAGCTCCGGCGTGGTACGCAGAGGCGACCGCGCCGGAGCGCGAGCGGCACCGGGAGCCCGGCTGTGCATCGCACTTCGGGCAGGGGCGGCGTTCGACGTCGGCCGCGTCCGACTGGTCCGACACGGAAGGGACGTGAGGGTCCGTCATGACCCCGGATCTTCGCACCATGCAAGTCGCAGAAGGGGAGCATGCCCACTTTTGAGTGAGAACGGGTTCCGAGAGCCGATCCAAGGCCATCAAGGGTTCGGCGCCCAGTCCTCGATCTTGCTCCGGCAAAGGGTCGTTCATGAGAAGGGGGTGGCGCTCCGAGCGCGTGCGTGACCGGCCTCCCGCCGGGTTCGTGTGCTGTCATCACTACTGGTTGAGGGCGGCGACCCGGTCCAGGTTGCGCCTCCAGTGCGCCCGCTGCCGTTCGCGCTTTTTGGCGCTCGCCAAGTTTTCCTGGTGGAAGCGGAGCATTGCCCGGGCCCCGTCCTCGGCGGGGCGAGAGCAACGGGCAATGCCGGCCATGGGTTGATCTTGAAGCCATTGACCTGGGAGGACGGCGGCTCGCCTGTACAGCTCAGCAATGCCGACCAGTACAGGCCGCTGCTCGACTGCGCAGGAGCTGTTCTGGCCGCACGTCAGGGCCGGACACGTCCCGTCAGCCCATCGTGCTACGGCGCTGTCATCGGCCACGCGGCGAGTTACGCCTTTGCAGTCCCGATCCGTCGGTTCGTCCTATTCAGGAATGATCGCTACTGCGTCGATCTCCACGAGCGCGCCTGGGCGAGCGTGTCCTGCGGTGGAAACAACCGTGATGGCTGTGCGGTGATCGCCCCACACCGATCGCGACGCCGCGTATCCCACCTGTGCATCGACCCCATTGACAAGATAGATGTTCAGTTTGGCGACATGCTCGGGACCGGTGCCCGCGGCAGCAAGCACAGTCAGCACGTTGCGCATTGCCTGAGCGGTCTGCGCCTCAATACCGTCGAGCAGGTTTCCGGCGCTGTCGGTGCCGAGCTGGCCACCGACATGGAGCATCCGGGCAGCGGGTGTGATCACGCCCTGGGTGAAGGCAGGGTTGTGGTGGAGTTCTTCAGGGTCGAGGTGTGTTGTCTTCGCGGTCATGAGTCTCTCCCGAGAGGTGCCAGGTTGTGTGTGCAGGTAGAGGTCATGCAGCAGGCAGACCTCGGACAGGTGGTGGATCAGCTCGCGGTGGATGTGCAGCACCAGATCGGCCATGGGCATCTCGGGAAAGGCGTCCTTCGCGCCGACCGGGACCCGGAGCCCGGCATCGCCAAGGCCGCGCACCCCGGCAAGCCAGACATCGAACTGGGCCTCGAGCTGGTCCAGCGCGGTGGCCGCGCTGTCGGCGTACTCCCAGGTCTCGTACGACGCCGCCGGCGCGCCGAAGTGAGCCGCGTTGCGCGCGGCGAGCACGCCGGTGATGACATGGCCGAGTCGCCAGGCGATCGTGGCGAAGGTCGCGGGGATCGGCTGGGGGAGGCGTAGTCCATCGTGAAGTTCCCGGCACCGAGTTGCACGGGCGCTGTTGAACTGCCGTGCGGCCGCATGCTCCAGGCGTCCAGCACCGGCGACCAGAAGTACTCGTTGTCGGTGAGGCCCTCTAGCCGGGCCCGGAGCTGATGCTTCCAGTGGAACTCAAGCTGCTCGCGCAGCGTTCGGTTCCAATCGAGTTCGTCTGCGTCCATGGACCCACCCTGACACCCATGGCGGACAGGATCGGTCCGCTATCTCTGGCAGCGTGGGAGGCATGGACGTGGCAAGCGGTGACGAGCGCGATACGACGGAGCGGGTGCTCACCCTGCTCGGGTTGCTGCAGCAGCGCCAGGTCTGGACCGGCCCCGAGCTCGCCGACCGGCTCGGGGTCACAACGCGCACGGTACGGCGTGATGTCGAGCGGCTGCGCACGCTCGGCTATCCGGTGCACGCCAGCCAGGGTGTCGGAGGCGGATACCAGCTCGGCCCGGGGCAGGACCTGCCGCCGCTGCTCCTCGACGACCAGGAGGCGATCGCCACCGCGGTCTCGCTGCTCGCCGGCGCGGGTGGCGCGGTCGCCGGCGCCGGCGACGCCGCACTCAGGGCGCTGACCAAGCTCGACCAGGTGCTGCCCACCCGGCTGCGGCACGAGGTGCGCGCGCTCTCGGGCTCGGTGGAGTCCTTTGACGGAGGCCGCACGCCGGTCGACCCCGAGGTGCTCATGACGCTGGCCAGAGCCTGCCGCGACGAGGTCGAGGCAGGCTTCGACTACCCGTCTGGGGGCGAGGTGCGACGTCGGCGGGTCGAGCCCTACCGCTTGGTCGCCTCCGACCGGCGCTGGTACCTCTTCGTCTACGACCTCGATCGCGAGGACTGGCGCAGCTTCCGCGTCGACCGGATGACCGCGGTGGTGGCCCGGACCTGGCGCTTTTGCCCGCGCGCGGCGCCCGACGCGGCGACGTACGTGCAGGAGGGTGTGGCAAGTCGGGTCTACCCTCACCAGGCGCGCTTCCTCGTGCACGCGTCGGCCGACACGGCGCGCGCGCAGCTTCCGGCGTCGGCGGCCGTCGTACGACACCGAGGGAGCGAACTCTGCGAGGTGCTCAGTGGCGCCGCCAGCCTCGACGCCGTACTCATGCACGTACTCCTGCTGGGGCACGACTTCGAGATACTCGACCGTTCCTAGCCAGTGTGCGTGAGTGAGTCCTGGACCCACTGCTGCGTACTGGGCGCATCCCGAACGGTGTTGGATGCGCTGGGTTCCCGCGTTCGCGTCCCGTTCGGTGACGGCCCTCCGGGGGGCCGGTCCGTTGCGGGTGGGCGGGTTCCCTCACGCCCCCGGTCACCTGGTCCGGCCTGGGCGGTCCGATGCCCCGCACGATCACTCCGGTCGTGCGGGGGCGGTGCCGTCCGACGCCGGACCGGGTGCCCGAGGGCGCGTCGCCCGATCGCGATACCGGCGGCATCGTGACGGGACATCTTTCGGCGGGGGGTGGTCAGCGGTTTCTGCCAGTGCTGGGCACCCCACCGGGAGGTGTAGGCGGGGTCGACCGCGACGATCGCAAGGCCGTGTTCGGCTGCCATGGAGACGAGCCGGGCCTTGAGCCTGCCGGTCGGGATGCCGGAGATGAGCTGCCGGAACCGTTTGCGGCGGCCGTGCTTCTCGCGGGTCTTCTCGGTGCTGAAGTTGAGGTCTTCGATGCCGATCGCGGCGACACCGACTCGCTCGGCCCAGTGGATCAGGCGGGTCAGGGCGTGGCGGAGCTGCGCGTCGCGGTGACCGGCGGTCCCGGACAGGTCGAAGCCGAAGCGGCGCGGGTCGCCGACGGGGTTGCCGTGCCGGTCGAGGTGGTAGGCGGAGAGGTGGTCGGCGTTGGTGTCGACACCGATCATGCCCCGGGCGCGGGCGCGGGCGGTGGCCAGCGGGATGGTCTTCACGACGGGGCGTTGCCAGGACGCGGTGAGGTACCAGCGGCCGCGCTGGGTGTCGAGGTGGATGCGGTAGGCGACGGCCCGGTTCGCGGTGATGCGGTCGGCCCACTCCGCACCCCGGTGCGCGAACGCCACAGTGGAGGCGAGGACGTAGCGGCCGTGCTGGGCGTTGGCCAGGTGCGCGAGCGGAGCAGGCAGTCTGATGGACACTTCGCCGTCCGGGGTGACGCGGATCGTCTCGTTCCCGAACCGCTTCCCCGACTCACCATCCGCCCCGATGAACCAGCGCCCCGCCTCCCACCGTTGCCGCCACTGGCCTTCGGTGAGCCCGGCCTCGGCGAGGTGGTGGCGGGTGTTGAGCAGACGTTTACCGCCCCGCACCACCCGCACCCGTCCGGCCTGCCGGTCGGCGACAGCAGCCGCATGCCGCGCCTCCAGTGCAGCCAGGCGGCGGGACTTGCGGAACCACTCACCCCGGGAGCGGTAGCCGCCCGCGGCCCGCTTCGTTCCGGGTTCACCGATCGGGAGGGACAGGCGGTGCCGCAGCGTCCTGATCCCGGCCTCCACTGTCTGGATGTGTGCTGCCTGGCAACGCCGGGCCAGCGCCCACTGATCGTGCGTGGCCTTGGTGATCGCACCCGCGATCCGCGACGACGACAGCGGCGTCAGGTCCCGCTTACGCGTGGCCCAGGTGTCCGCGTCGTGCTCCACCCCATCCGCACAGCGAGCCTTGAGATCACGCGAAGCCAGCGCACCCTGATGCTCACCGACCGCACGCAGCACCTCCTCGTCCCGGGCCGTGAGGTGCTTGAGCCGGTCCCGGATCGCCACCCCGCAAGGCCCAGGCACCACGAAGGGCGCGGCCAGCTCCCGCACACCACCCACCACATCACCCCCTCCCACCAGGCCGGGCACCTGCCATCCAGCCCAACGAGCAGCAGCCGCCAAAGGTCACCCATTCGACCCCAGAACCCCCGTTCCCACCCCACAAACCCGCCGACAGAACTCACTCCCGCATACCACCACTCACTTCAACTCGGCAAACCGACAGCAGCTCACAACCCCTTGCGCCGGTTCCTCGGCGAAGGGACTCACGGGACTATGGAAGCTGATAGAACGGCACATGGGGATATGTATCGGATTTCTGGAGCCATTGCCTCTACACCTTTTCCGGACTACAGTCCCTTCAGTCCCTGAGGTGCTCCCACCAACCATGTATGGCCTGTTGTTTTCTCCTTCGGGGACCGAACCACGAGATCACAAGGACAATCAGCGTGCCGAGCCCCGGTGAGACCCGCTGGCCTGTCGCCTCCGCCAAGGCTGCGCCGCCGCACGCTGTGGCCCGTTGGTGCGCTGCCCAGGGCTGGCCCGTCCATCCGCTCGCCCCTGGACGCAAGACCCCAGCAGCCAACTGCCGTGAATGCAGGGAGGACCGTCACAACGTGAAGTCCTGTCCCTGCCTGTCCGCGGGCCGTCCCTGCCACGGCTTCCACGCGGCGACAACCAATCCGGAGTACAGCGACGCCTGGTGGAGCACGACCCCGTCAGCAGGTGTGGGAGTCGCCTGCGGCCCGGCCGACTTGGTCGTCATCGACGTCGACGCTCACCCGGCTCCAGTCCCTGACCGCAGTCGACTGCTTCCCGGCATTCCTATCCCCGACACCGTGAACCTCACCGGACTCGCCTCCGGCTTCGACACTTTGGCCCTTCTGGCGGCCTACCGCCGCCGGCCCGACCCCGCCCACGACGAGACCACCCTGCGCGTGCGTACCCCGTCCGGCGGCCTGCACATCTGGTATCGCAACCCCCACCCCGAGATGCGCCTGCGCTGTTCGACCGGCTCCAGCCCCAAGGTGGCCTTGGCCTGGCAGGTCGACGTACGGGCCGACGGCGGATACATCATCGCGCCCACCACCCGCACCAGCCAGGGCCGATACGAAGCCCACGGGCCCGCCCGGACGCCGGCCCCCCTGCCCAACTGGCTGCACGCCGAACTCGTACGGACCGGGCACGTGATCGCACCCCCGCCCTCACCCCGCCTGACGGCCGTGGCCTCCCGCGCCCGGCGCTCCCGCAGATCTGCCACCGCGCACAAGATCTTGGACCCGCTCTTGCGCGAAATCGAACAGTGCGCGGCCGCCCCGGAAGGCACCGGATTCACAGAAAAACTCGACCGCGCCGCCTACACGGCCGGCGGCCTGATCGCGGCCGGGCACCTGGAGCAGGCAAGCGTCTGCGAACGTCTGCTCCAGGCTGCCCATGAGGCAAGACCGTGGCACACAGCCCGAAATGAGCAGATCATCGATGCCGGCCTGGCCGCAGGGGCTGCCCGACCGCTCCACCTCGAAGGACTTCCATGAGCAGCGCCGAGAGCGTGCCCCGGTTCGATCCTCAGGCAGCCGCTCAGCAGATGCTCGACCTCCAGGGGGCCGAGCCCACTTCCACCCTGCTGCCCCTCCAGACCACCACAGTGCCCAGCGCACCTGGGCACTCCCCGGCCCGGACTACGCGGCCTGCCCTGCTGCCTCCTTCACTCAGCGACCGCGGAAACGCCCGCCTGTTCGTCCAGCTCTACCGCGACCAGTTCCGGCACGTCGAGGGCCTGGGCTGGTTCGCATGGGACGGCTACCGCTGGAAGCGCACCGGCGGTGAGAAAGCCGCGCTGTGGGCAGCCGGTGAGATGGCCGAAGACATGCCCGAGACCGACCCTCGCGGCATCTTCAGCGAACGTGAACTCGCCCACCACAAGAAGAAGACTCTCTCCACCACCGGGATGAAAGCCCTCCTCACCCAGGCCAAGGCATCTCCGGACCTAGCAATCGACCCCGACACCCTCGACGGCGACCCATACGCCCTGTGCACCCCGGACGGCGTCGTCGACCTCCACACCGGACAGCTGCGCAAACCCGACCCCTCACGCGACTTCCACTCCCGCGCCACCAGCGTCGCGCCCCAGCCCATGGACACCCCCCGCTGGTACACGTTCCTGGCCGACACCTTCGGTGACGACGCCGAAGGCCAGGAGACGATCGACTTCCTGCACCTCCTGCTCGGCTACTCCATCACCGGCGACGTCGGCGCCCAGGTCCTGCCGTTCCTCCACGGCGAGGGCAAGAACGGAAAGTCCGTCCTGCTCGACACCATGATCCAGATCCTGGGCGACTACGCGGACGCCGCCCCGCCCGGCTTCCTCATGGACCGCGGCGCCTACTCCGAGCACTCCACCGAACTCACCGAACTCCACGGCCGCCGCCTGATCGTGTGCAGCGAGCTGAAGCCGAACGACAAGTTCGACGAGGCCCGCGTCCGCCTGCTCACCGGCGGCGACAAGATCAAAGCCCGCCGGATGAGGCAGGACTACTTCTCCTTCACCCCCACCCACCACCTGTGGCTGCTCGGCAACCACCGCCCCGAAGTCTCCACCGGCGGCTTCGCGTTCTGGCGCCGCATCCGCCTGATCCCCTTCACCCAGGTCGTGCCCGCCAAGCACCGCATCGACAACCTCGCCTTCGAACTCGTCCGCGACGAGGGCCCCGGCATCCTGCAGTGGCTCATCGAAGGCGCCCGCCGCTACCTCGCCACACGCGACCCCCTCGAAGGCCCCGACCGCGTCCGCATCGCCACCAGCGCCTATGCCACCACCGAAGACCACATCGGCCGCTTCCTGACCGAATGCTGCACCCGCGACACCGACACCGGCACCGACCTGCGCGTCGAACAAGGCCTGCTCTACGCCGAATACACCTCCTGGTGCAACGCCGGCGAGGGAGTGCGCGCCGCCACCGCCCGCGTCTTCGCCACACGCGTCCGCCAGGAACTCAACCTCGGCTCACCCGCCGACATGATCAAATCCAACGGCCGCAAGTACTACCCCGGCATCGCCCTCCTGGAAGACGAATGACCAAACCCACCCTCACACACACCGCACGCCCTACGCCCGGCCCCGCGGCCGCTCTACGATGAACGCCAGGTCCCGCTCGCGGCGGCCCCCGCACACTGCCCCGCCGCCACCCCGATGCGCGCGAGGCAGCACGACACACACACGCCAGGCCACACCTCCCACAAGGAGACGGCCGACGAAGGAGGGGCTGGAGCCATGAGCTCGCTGTTGACCGCAAGCGACCTCACCCACGAGCAAGGGGTGGTGTGGCTGGAGGACTCCGAGAACCTCGACTACGTCCGCCAGGCGTTGGACAAGACCAAGCGCCGCAACACCAAGCCCCCCTACGCCCGCGACGGACGCATGGTCGGCTACGCCGTTCTCGACGACACCGCCGAGCCCGACCCCGACAGCGGCCTGTACAAGCGCCGCGTCCTTTTCGTCCTCCCGCATGACCGCGACAGCCACCCAGACGGCGTCTACCGCGAAGGCGCCCCCGGCGAAGCCGTTGACCCCCGCACGATCGAACCCAAAAAACCCGGCGCGAAAACCCCCCGCTCCCAACACGGCCCCGCTGCCGTAACCACAGCCTGACAACCCCACCAGACGCCGACGGCGACCGAGATCCGCCGACGTTCTCAGTGCGGTCCTCCGGCCGATCGTTCAGGAGCGAGTGCAAGTCGGCGTCGAGGTGCGGCTGGTGACTCGACGCACGGGATTGAGCAGCCCGCTCAAGCCCGTGCAGTGATCGGACGCCTCCGAGGACGAGAGACCATGCCGGAGCGGAACAAGCAGTTCGGCCTGTACGCCGCCTGGCGTCCGCGGCCTGCCGGTCGGTCAGGTTCGCCGCCTTCTGCAGCACCGTGACCAGCGCAACGCGGCGCGGGGACCAGCCCGGCTTACCCGCCCGGCCGAACGCCTCGGCGAACGCCGCGTCCGGGGAACAGTTCGCCCAGCAGATCACGCACCTGCACCGGCAACGGAACCTCCCGTCGGCCCTGGTAGATCGCCCGGATCGCCGCAGCTACCTGCGGATCCGGCTCCGGCCAAGGCCGCGGCTGCGCCGACACCACACACTTCGATGCGCCGAGAAGCGAAGAGACCGTCATGATCCCATCCACCGGCAGTTGGCGTCAGTCAACTCGCAGGCAAGGAGACGTACTTCAGATTGGCCACCAAGATCGGGCAGGG
This sequence comes from Streptomyces sp. NPDC057565, assembly GCF_042801455.1. NCBI lineage: Bacteria > Bacillati > Actinomycetota > Actinomycetes > Kitasatosporales > Streptomycetaceae > Streptomyces > Streptomyces sp. NPDC057565. Next base: position 25,655 of record NZ_JBHVFU010000052.1, read on the forward strand.
CTGACTGCGACGGCGGTCAGAAGGCTGCCGGCGCCTCTCCGGCCAGCTCAGCGACCTGCGCCAGCACCGCCTGCACCACAACCGTGTCGGCCGTGAGGCCAGGGTCGAGAGAGGCGAGCACGGCGCGGGCGACGTCCGGGAGCATGCCGTCGGTCCGCGGCAGCCCGGCGGCGTCCTTCACCGGCGTACTCAGGCCCCGAAGGTGGCACACCCAGGCGGCCAACACGCGTGTCGCGCCCAGTGGCAGCTCACCCCGTTTCCGTTCGTGGCGCAGCGCGGGCAGGATACGGACGGGCAGTTTCTGCGAGCCGTCGGCGGCGATCTGCGCCAGCGCGTGCCGGATCCGGGTGTTGCCGAAACGCTCCAGCAGTGCGGCCCGGTACGACATCAACTCCTCGTGCGGGAATGTGAGGTGTCGGCACGCCACGTCCCACCACTCCTCCAGCCAGGCGCGGCAGACAGGATCGGCGACCGCCCCGGCGACCGTTTCGTGGCCGCGTAGCGGTGCCGCGTACGCCAGTAGGGAGTGAGCGCCGTTGAGGAGCCACAGTTTGCGTTCCTCGTACGGCGTCACGTCGTCAGTGAACGTCGCTCCCGGGACCTCCCAGAGCGGCCGTCCGGCGGGGAAGTCACCGCTGATCACCCACTCGGTGAACGGCTCGGTGACCACGGGCGAGGCGTCCACCAGTCCGGTTCGGGCCAGTACGGCGGCGCGGTGCTCCCCGGTGGTGGCCGGAGTGATGCGGTCGACCATGGTGGTGACGAAGGAGGCGCCCGTCATGACGGCCTCGACCGCTCGGGGACGGCCGGTCCGCTCGGCCATCTCACGGACCACCCGCTCCAGTACCCCGCCGTTGCCGGGCAGATTGTCACAGGGCACCAGTGCGACCGGGTCGAGGCCGGCGTCCAGGCGCGCCTCCAGGCCGGCCACCAGCTTGCCGACAGCGGTACGGACGGGCGCCGCGGGGTGCTTGCGCAGCGTGGCGAGGTCGGCGCGCACCTCGCCGCGATCGATGTCCAGCCCACCGTCCGTGCCGCGGAAGTAACCAGCTTCCGTGACCGTGAGGGTGACCACCGCGAGCTCTGGCTGCCGCCAGCGGTCGAGCCATGCCGCGTGGTCCGCGCCCGGATGTACGGCGGACAGCGTGGCGGGTACGTCGAACCGGTCGCCGTCCGGGCCACGAGTGATCAGGGTGTAAAGACCGTCCTGTGGGCCGAGAACCTCGGCGGCGTTGGGCCGACGGCCGGTGAACGCTGCGATGCCCCACTCTTCGGCGTCCGGGGCCCGATCGGTGTACCAGGCCTGGTGGGCGCGGAAGAAGTTGCCCAGGCCCAGGTGCACGATCCGCACCGGTCCGGCGGGCCTGACGTCGTGCGTCGCGCGTGAGAGACGGCGGGCTGCGGGGGAGGGCGTGCTCACCGCTCGAACGCCTTTCGCGGCGTGCCGGCCACGCACGTGACGGCGGTCTCCACATCGTCGTCCTCGTCTGGGCGGTGCCCGGCGCCCCGTGCGGCCGGTTCACCGCCGGCCATGCCCGCTTCGGCGGGCCGAAGTCGGCCCCAATACAGTTGCAAGGCAAGTGAGTCACACGGCATACCGAGGAGTGTCGGCCTGCACTCGGACTTGGCGCAACCGGTTGCATCAACTTGGCCCGGTCTCTTGCCATGAGCGTCCCTTGGGCGGCATCGTGCCGCCATGGGTGACGGCGCGAGCATGACCTCACAGCAGGCTTCCGGTCCCACCGTGGCTGCCATGCGGGCCGCCCGGACAGGGGGAGCCGAGGCGGTACTCACCGACGCACAGGTGACGCGGTTCGTGACAGAGCAGCTGTCCGGTGCGGGACTGGACGGGCGGAGTGTCTGCGTCGTCGTCCCCGATGCCACGCGAAGCTGCCCGTTGCCGCTGTTGCTGACCGCCGTGCATGGCGCGCTCGCCGGGCGGGTGAGCCGGTTGACCGTACTGATCGCGTTGGGGACCCACGCCGCCATGGATGAGGCCCCACTGGCCAGGCACCTCGGTTACCCCGAAGGCGGCCTCGCGGCCCGTTACCCGGGCATGACCGTCCTGAACCACGAGTGGTGGGACCCGGAGACCTTCGTCTCGCTCGGAACGATCTCCGCCGACCGGGTCGGCAGCCTCTCCGGCGGACTGCTGCGCCACCCCGTCGACATCCGCATCAACCGCGCCGTCACCGACCATGATGTCGCCCTCGTCCTCGGCCCCGTCTTCCCGCACGAGGTTGTCGGTTTCTCCGGCGGAAACAAGTACTTCTTCCCCGGCGTCGCGGGCGCAGACATCATTGACCTCTCGCACTGGCTCGGCGCCCTCATCACCAGCGCCGACATCATCGGCACCCGCGGCGTCACCCCCGTTCGCGCCCTGATTGACGAGGCCGCGGCGCTGATCCCCAGCCGTCGCCTAGCCCTCTGTGTCGTCGCGCGATCCGGCAGCGCCGCACTGCACTCGGTCTCTTTCGGTACGCCCGAGGACGCCTGGGCCGCAGCCGCCGAAGTCTCGGCCGAGACCCATGTTCGCCATCTCGACGCCCCCGTCGGTCGCGTACTGTCGATCATGCCGGAGAAGTACGAGGACATCTGGACCGCGGCGAAGGGCTTCTACAAGCTGGAGCCGGTGGTCGCCGACGGCGGTGAGGTCATTCTCTACGCCCCGCACATCACCGCCATTTCCGAGATGCACCCCGAGATCGCCGAGATCGGCTACCACTGCAGGGACTACTTCACCAAGCAGTGGGACCGCTTCAAGGACCTGCACTGGGGCGTTCTGGCCCACTCCACCCATCTGCGCGGCGCGGGCACGTACGACGAGGAGCACGGCGAACGGTGCCGCGTCACCGTCACGCTCGCCACCGGTATACCCGAGGACGTCGTCCGCGGGGCGAACCTCAACCACCTCGACCCCACATCGGTGGACATCGCCGCGTACCTTGCAGACCCGGACACCCTCGTGGTCCCGCAGGCCGGAGAGGTCCTGTACCGGCTGCGGCCGGACCACGACGACGCGGCGTGAGGGCGGGACCGTGGAGGGATCGACCGGCGGGGGTGTCGCGGGTGTGGTCACCGGGACGCTTCCGTCCCTGCCGGGCCGTCGACTCCTTGATAGAGAGGTGGCCCCGCACATGCCGAAGGTCGGCCACTCACCTCGATTGCGATGGAGGGCACGATGACGACACAGAAGACACACCGACTCGAGGGTGCCGACGCCGAGGCGGCCGACGCGGTCGCGGCACTGCTGAGGGACGCCGCGCCGCTGGGTGTCGCCTTCTCCGGCGGTGTGGACTCCTCCCTTCTCCTCGCCCTGGCCATCCGTGCCCTCGGCGCCGACCGCGTCGTCGCGATCCTGGGCGTCTCGCCCAGCCTCGCCGCCGACGAGCGCGTGGCAGCCCATGACGTGGCCGCCTTCCTCGGTGCCCGCATTGTGGAGATCGCCACGTACGAAGGGGAGTCGGCGGCCTACCGCGTCAATGGCCCGGACCGCTGCTTCCACTGCAAGGCGGAGTTGTTCAGCCGAATCTCCGACGAGGTCGTCGCCGCCCATGACCTGGCCGCGGTCGCGTACGGCGAGAACGCCGACGACGCCCGCCGTCCCGACCGGCCCGGCAGCCGTGCTGCCCGCGACCATCGGGTGCTGCGGCCGCTCGCCGACGTCGGCTTGGACAAGGGCGCAGTCCGCCGTCTCGCCCGGGCTCTCGGGCTGCCCTGCGCCGACAAGCCGGCCGCGCCCTGCCTGGCCTCCCGCATCCCGCACTTCGAAGAGGTCACGCCCGCCAAGCTCGGTCAGATCGAACAGGCCGAGAAGGCCTTGCGCCGGCTCGGCTTCAGCGACTCCCGGGTCCGCCATCACGGCGACATCGCACGACTCGAACTTCCCGTCGACGAGATCGCCCGCGCCGTATCGCCCGACCTGCGCGACGCCGTCCTGGACGCGGTGCAGGCGGCGGGCTTCCGCATGGTCGCGGTCGACCTGGCAGGCATCCAGTCCGGCGCGTTCACCCTGCCGCTGGTGGGCGTGACAGGAGGCCCCGGCCGTGTCTGAGACCCCCACTGGCCCGCCCGTACCACAGGATCCGGCCGAGGACCGCGGCGTGCCGCTGGAACTGGCCGCCGTTGCCGAGCTGGACCACGACCGGACCCGCCGTCGCGGCTACCCGGAAGCGGTCTACTGCGAGGGCAAGACCGCCGCGCAGGTCGCCGCCATCGCTGCCGCCGTACGGGACAAGGGTTCCGGCCCGGCCACCCTCTTCACCCGGGCGGGCGGCGAGCACGTCAAGGCTGTCCTCGCCGAACTGCCCGACGCCCACTACGACACGGACGCCCGGCTGCTCGCCTGGCCGCCCACCGCGCCGCCACCCGACGGCGGCACGGTGGCCGTCGTGTGCGCCGGCACCTCCGACCTGCCCGTGGCGTGCGAGGCGTTGCTGACCGCGCGGTACCTCGGCCGCCCCGCCGAACTCATCGTGGATGTAGGGGTGGCGGGCCTCCATCGTGTCCTGGGAAAGCTCGACGTGCTGCGCGAGGCACGGGCGGTGGTGGTCGTGGCGGGCATGGACGGAGCCCTGCCGAGTGTGGTGGCCGGGCTGATCGCCGCACCCGTCGTCGCGGTACCGACGTCCGTGGGCTACGGCGCCGCGTTCGGTGGGCTGGCCCCGCTGCTGACCATGCTCAACGCCTGTTCACCAGGTGTCGCGGTGGTCAACATCGACAACGGCTACGGGGGAGGGCACCTGGCGGCTCAGATCGCCGCCCCGCCCAAGGACTGACCGGATCCCGACCGGGGCCGCCGGCCGACGTCGCGTCACCCGGGGTCCGGCGGCAGCTTCGCACCCGGTACCAGCCCCTTCGCCACCGCTGCCGCGCCGGCGGCCTCCAACACGGTGATGACAGGAAGCCCTTGAGCCGCGGCCAGCTCGGCAACGTCCTCGAACTCCGGTGTTGCCCGGACGATGGTCCCCTTCCGGTGGGCGACCTTGACCGGCACGGTTTCGCGGCCCAGCACCGTGACCTTCACCCACGTGCGCTCCAGCACGGTCCTGAGTACGGCCGACTCGCGCACCCCGATCGTGCTGGTCTCCCGAAACACCCGCTCGCGCAGCGCCGCGATCCGCGCCCGCGGAGCCAGCACCCGCAACGTGTGTGCCGGGCGCCCCTTCTTCATCAGAATCGGCACCAGCCAGGCGTCCGATGCCCCGTCCGAAAGCAAAGAAGCGAGCACACCGGGCCACAGTCGCGGATCCAGGTCGTCGATATTGGCCTCCAGAACCACATCGGTCGCTTCCGGGACTTTTTCAGGGCCGCTCGGTACGGGCGTACCGAGTACGACCCGTACGACGTTGGGCCGGCCCGGCGTGTCCTTCGTGCCCGCGCCCATGCCGGTCCGCCGCACGCACAGCGCGGGCAGCCCGCCGCAGTGTTCGGCCAGTGCGGTCACGAGGGCCATGCCGGTCGGCGTGGCCAGTTCACCTTCGCCACCGCTCGTCACCTGCCATCCCATGGCCAGTTCAAGAACCGCGGGCACCGGCACCGGCAGGTCTCCGTGCGCCGCCCGCACCCGGCCGGACCCGAGGGCGACCGCGCTCGCGGTGAGCCGCGTGACACCGAGGTCGTGCAGCGCGGCACACACCCCCACGACGTCGGCGATCGAGTCCCAGGCACCGACCTCGTGGAAGTGCACCTCTTCGACCGCCACGCCATGCACCCGCGCCTCCGCCTCAGCCAGCCGGCCGAACACGGCCAGCGCCCGGTCCTGCACGCAACCGGGCAGTCCCGCACCACCGATCAGCTCCCTGACGGCTCGCCAGGTGCGATGGGGATGGTCTTCGATCAGCGGCTCGACCTCGACCTTCGTGGCGCGCAGCCCGGCGCGATGAACGTGCTTGTGCGACAGTCGTACGGTTCCGGGGATCACCGCGTCGACCGCCGCCCGCACGACCGCCGGCTCGGCACCGGCGTCGAGCAGGGCGCCCAGCAGCATGTCTCCAGCAACGCCGGCCGTGGCGTCCAGCCAGGCCTCCTGCTGGCGCGCGGTCACAGGACGGCCCCGCGACGGCAGGGGGAGGGCAGCACACGCATGCCGCACAGCCTACGGGCCGTTCCTCCGCTTCCGCGCCCCCTGCCCGGGGCAAGGGCTGGGACGCAGCGGCCGCGCTGATGGAGATTCAGGTCCATGACCACAGGACGGTGCTCCGATGCATCCGTCGCGACCTCCGGGGCACCGACCACCGATGATGTCGGGGAAACAAACCTCGGCGGAAGCCGCCTCGGCCTCCTCGCCTCAGCGCGTGACCTGCTGGTCGCCGTAGCCCCGATAGAAGTCGGAGTTGCCGTACCGGACCAGGTTGACCTGCTCCTGGAGCGTGGCCGTGAAGTCACGGCTCTGGAAAATCTTCGTGCACGAGCCTATGAGCTCGCCGTAGCTGCCGGATGCGTTCGGTGAGCCGTACGGCGAGCGCCGGCGCCCCTGGCCCGGTACGCCGAGGGGCGGCCACCGGTGAACCGGGACCGCCGCCTGACGGGATGTTCCCTGGCTAACCGGTCTTGGGCAGCGGGAACAGGGCCAGGTCGGTGCCGTGCATGCCCCAGGTGGCCTTGCCGTTGGGGGTGAAGTTGAACATCGGATTGTTGTACCACCCGCGCGCGACGTTGTCGTAGAGAGTGGTCGGCTCCCCGCCCGGGGAGGTGGGTAGCTCGCAGATGTCGTTGGTCCAGTGCACCCAGGAGAAGACCCGGCCGTCGAGGCCGTTGAACTGGCCGTAACCGCCGAGATCGCCCTCCATCACGATCGTGCGGGTCGTCAGATCGTAGGCAAACCAAGCCCCGCGCGGCCTGCGGGCCATCGCGTACAACAGGTTGCCGACGACGTGGATGCTCTCGTAGGACGCCCAGTCAGGCTTGATCTCCTCGCGCCACAGCAGTTCCCGGGTAACGATGTCAACAGCGGCCACCTGCGCCGTCGGACGCAGCGGACCGGGTGTGACCTCGCCGTAGGTGTCGCCGACGATGTACGCCGTCCTGCCCGACACCGCGACGTCCATGACGCTCTGCTCGGGCAGGTACTCCCGGTGCACGTCGAAGCGGTTCGTGGCCAGGTCCACGAAGGTCAGCGCCCCGGTGTGTTTGGTGGTCGCCGGACTCGACGCCACCAGCAGCTGATTGCGGCGCGAGTCGACGTGGATCCGCCGCGCCCGCAGCTGCTCGTGGCCCAGAGTCCCCACGACGGTGATGTCGTGCCGGTCGGGGCCGATCGCCACGATCTGCGTGCTCGGGTACAGGCCTGCGTACACGGTGCCCCGGGCGCCCTCGGCCAGCGACTTGGGCTCGCCGTTGATGTCGAAGCGGACACTGATGCCGCGCTCGGGCCGGTGGACGGTCATCGCGTAGTGACCCGCGACCCACACCGTGCCCCGACTGTGCAGCAGCATCGACTGCACGACCTCGGGATAGCCGAACCCGCGGGTCGCGCTGTGCCACACAGTGGGGGTGCCGCCCGGGGCCATGCGCCAGATGTGCCCGAGGCCGCTGACCCCGATGAGACTGCCGTCGGCTTGCGGCGCGAGCAGCGCGTTCTCGACGTCCTGGATCGGCTGGCCGACCTTCTCCAGGCCGGTCCCGGTCACCTCGTAGACGTTGCTGGTGAGCCGCGCAAGCGCGTAGACCTTGCCGTCGTGCCCCACCGCCACCTGGTCGATGTAGCGGTCCTCCGCGGGGATCTCCCGTGAGACCCGCTCCGATCCGTCGGCACGGAACGAGATGAGCTGGCGCCCGCTGGCGACGTGGATCACCTTGTCCCGGACCGCGAGATCGAGGATGCCGACGGGCGAGTCGCTCAGGTGCGCCGTGAGGTCGACCGGTGTGCCTCCGGCCTTCGGCCAGAGCAGCAGGGCTCCCGGAGCGGCGGAGCCGGCGTAGACGTACTCGTCGTCGACGTCGAGCGCGGTGGCGTACTGCGATGTCGAGACCCGGCCATACGTCTCGATCGTCGCGTCCGACAGCCGGATCCGCCGGACCGTGCAGTCCGGGTACGTGCCGGTGTAGAGGTAGCCGCCGTCGACCACCATCTCGTAGGACCACGTGGTGCTCGTGCCCGGCTTGGCCCACGCCAGCAGTTCCTTCGTCCGGGGGTCGAAGCGCCACACGTGGGCGCTGCCGGCGGGGCCGATGTACACATACCGGTCGTCGGCGGTCATCTTGTTCCCGCCCGAGCTGGGGATGTCGAGATCGTCGACGGCCCGTGTCGCGCCGGTGGTCGCGTCGAACTCGGCCAGCCGCAGCTTCTGTTCGGGGGTGTTGAAGCGCGACGCGATGAACACGCTGTCGCCGATCACAGCGGCACCGCGGACCGCGGACGTCAGTGACGCGGGGCCGAAACCGACCGGCGTGAGGCTCTTCTCGTCGGCGAGCGCCGGAGCGGGGCACCACAGGTCACCGCCGACCGTCAGCGCGGCTCCGGCCAGTGTGCTGCCCGCCAGAAGTGATCGGCGACTCAAGGCCATGGCGAACTCCATTCAGTTCAAAGGACATCGGGAGGTGCGCATCGGACATCGAGGTGTTCGGTCAGGGCTTGTACACGTAGAGGTTGGTGCTGTCTCCGAAGAAGATCTCGCCGGTGGGCGCGAGCGCCGACACCTTGGCGTTGGTGGCCAGGATCGTCACCGCGAGCGTCGCCGGGTCCACGCGGAACAGCTTGTTTCCGGCATTGCCGTAGATCCGGCCGTCGTCGTGCCGGTGCAGCTTGCCCAGCCGTCCCCAGGTGTTGGTGTCCGGCAGACCGACGTCGGCGGCACGGACCACGGTGCGGGTCCTGAGGTCGAACTCGAACAGCACACCCGTGCTGCTCATACCCCACAGCCGGTGCCGGTCGACGAGCAGCGAGTGGATGATCTCGTCCCCGGGCACCGGGACGGTTTCGAACACCTTCTTCCGGGTGCGGGCGTCCCAGATGAACAGCACCGCCTCCGTGGCCTTCGGTGTCGTGCTCAGCCCGCCGTGCACGGACGTGCCGCCGAACACGAGCGTGCCCCGCGTTGCCAGGGCCGTGACGCTCTGGTCCTGGACGACGTTGCGGTGCACCTCGACATTGCCGTCGAGGTCGGCAAGGACGAGGGCACCGCCGAGGGTGCCGTAGTTGGGCACACTGCCGAAGACGAGCTTGTTCCCCACGCTCACCACGTCGAACATCCGGTCCTGCTCGTACGCGCTGTAGCGTCCGATGCTGAACAGCTGCGCGGGCCTGGTGCCCCAGTCCCATGGATCGGTCGCTCCCGTGTAGGCCACGGCGTTGGGGTAGCTCGTGACCACAATCCTGTCTTGGTGCGTCACGATGTGGTCGGCCTGCTCGGGCCCGGAGAGTTCCTCGATCTCGTACGTGGACGTCGACACCCGCGCCATGACGCCCGAGCTGAGGTAGGCACCCGTGTACACCTTGCCGTCCGGGCCGACGCCGATGCTGTGGAGGGTGGCGGGGGACCCGAGCGGCAGGCCCCGCACGGTGATGCCCGCGCCGGTGTCCAAGTCGTAGCGCCAGATCACCCCCGTATTGGCCACCCCGACCGCCTCACGGCGCACGGCGCCGCCGGAACCCGTCTCGATCACGTCTACCGAGCGCGTGCCCGCCACGCGGTCCCCGATGGCGCTGCCGGCCATCCCGGTGGGGGAGGAACGGCGGGCGGCGGTGTCGTAGGCATACAGCTCGCCGTCACTGACGTAGTAGAAGCGCCCAGCGGAGTCCACGTCACTGACGACGCCGTTCGCCCCCAGCGTCTGGTGGATCGAGTCCGGCGGCAGCCACCGGCGTCCGGCGATGTCCCACACGAGCGTGTTGACGTCACCCAGGGGCGGGTTGACCGTCACGAGAGCGATGCCGCCCCGGGCGCGCACCCCGTAGACGTAGGTGGCGCCGGAGGCGAACTCGCCGGGCAGCGGGATCTCGCTCTTGGCGCCCGTGACGGGGTCCAGCTCGATCAGGTGGGCCGTCCCGATTCCGGTGCCCACCCAGAGCTTGCCGCCGACGAGGTCGAAGCCCCAGGCGTACGCGCCGTCGGTCACGACGGAGCCGTAGTCCCGCACCGCCTTTGTCGACGGGTCGTAGGAGAACACCTTCGCGTGAGGATAGGTGCAGCCGTACAGGACGCCGGACGCCGGGTCCACGATCAGCGTCCTGAGCATCGTCTCGCCGGCGACGCCCGTCGCGACCTTCTCCACCGTGCGGGACGCCGGCACGTACCGCAGCAGCCGTCCGCTGGACGGTGCTCTGACGCTGAAGTACACCGTTCCGTCGGGATGCTGGACCAGGGAGGACGCCACGGTGTCGGGACCGCACGGGAAACCGTCGATCCGCTCCCCCGTGTCCAGCCGCAGGACATTGAAACTGACCGGGTTGCCGTCGCTGAAGGCGAACAGCACAGGTGTCCCGTCCGGCATCCGGCCCGTTCTGGCGAGTCTCACGTTGACCGTCCGCATGGCCACGCCCAGGTCCACGATGTCTCCCACCGATTGGGCGGCGTCCGCGGGCCGTGCCCCGGGGCCCACGATCCCGAACGCGGCGGTCATGGAGCACGCGCCGATACCGCCGAGCAGGCCTCGCCGGGACATTGGGGCCCGACTGCTGTGTTCGTTCATTGCCGTCTCCTCCATCACACGTGGGTCGGCCGGTCACCTCTGCCGGACCGTGTCCGGACCGGGGCGCACGGCCCCGGTCCGCTGTGCGGTCGGCCGCTCACCGCGGCCGCACCGGCGTCCCGGTGCGCGCCGACCGGTAGACCGCTTCGATGAACGCGACTGCCGCGCGGGCCTGGGCCGAAGTGACCAGCGGCCGGCCACCGGTCTTCACCGCCGTGACGAAGTCGTCGAGCTGGGCCATCGGCTGGTCGACCGGCGCACCGTCGAAGGCCGGTGCGGGTCCGCTCGACGAGTCGAAACGGGTGAGCCTCTCGTCCTCGACCACCACGCAGCCGCCGTTCCCGAACACCGCGTACCGGATCGGGACGCCGTCGTAAGCGGCTGTCGTGGCCAGAAAGGTCAGCAGCACCCCGTCCCTCAGCCGGGCGGTGATCGTGACGGTGTCCTCCACCTCGATGCGCTCATGGGCGAGCAGTCCCGCGTGCGCGTACACCTCGTCCACCTCGCCGAGCAGCCACAGTGCCAGGTCCACCAGATGGACGCCCTGATTCATCAGGGCGCCGCCACCGTCCAGTGCCCAGGTGCCGCGCCAGGAACCGGAGTCGTAGTACTCCTGCGAGCGCCACAGGGGCACCTCGACGGTGGCGGAGGTGACCTTGCCGAGGTGTCCGTCGCGTATCGCGCGGAACACGAACTGGTTCTCCGCCGCGAACCGCCGCTGGCTCGCCACGCTGAGGACCTTCCCGGACCGCTTCTCCGCATCGAGGATCTTGTCCGCGGCCTCGACGGTGACCTCGATGGGCTTCTCGAGCAGCACGTGCTTGCCCGCATCCAGTGCGGCCACGGTCAGTTGGGCGTGCAGACCGCTGGGGACCGCGACGATCACTGCGTCGATGTCGTCCCGGGCGAGTAAGACGTCCAACGGGTCCGCGGTGACACCCCACCGGGCGGCCTCCGCACGGGCGGTCTCGGCGTGCGCGTCCGCCACGGCCACCAGGACCGCGTCGGACGTCCCGCTCGACAGCCGCTGTGCATGGGCCCTGCCGATGATGCCGGCACCGATCACGGCGACGCGCAGCGGGTTTCCGGACAGGGGCATGGTCAGTCCTTTTCGTAGAGGGTGTTGGCGGACAGCGCGTCGGTGACCGACTGCAAAAGCACGATCGGGGACAGCAGACCGGCGCGGTCCTTGAGCGGCTCGCCACGGTCGCAGGCGTCGATGAAGCGGGCGAGCGGCGGCGCGGTGTAGTCCGGGGGCAGCGTGAGGCCGGCGGAGCGGACCCCGCCGGTACCGGTCACGGTGGCATGGAAGGACGTCTGTTCCCCGCCGGCAGGTGTGACGAAGGCGAAGGTGAGGAAGACGTCCGCGGCGCGTGTCACGGCGACGACCGTGTCCCCGTGCCGGCTGACGGTCGTGGTCGCCGAGCCAGGTGCGACGATCGGGTCCCCGAGCAGTTGCAGCGCGGCCTCGACCAGGTGAATGCCGTAGAAGAACAGGCCCGCGTACTCGCTCTCGGGGTCCGCCGGGCCGGACAGGGCGACATGGCGGATCGCACCGCACTGCTCGGCCGCCTCGGTGAGGACCTGGATCCCGGGGACGAACCGCAGCGCCGAGCCGGACACGAGCGGCACGCCGGCCTGTTCCGCGGCGGCGACGAGCGCCTGCGCGTCCCCGACCGACGTCGCCATCGGCTTGTCCACGAACACCGGAAGCCCGGCCCGGAGCAGCGGCTCCGCCTGCTCCCGGTGGGCCCTGCCGTCGCGGCTGCACACGATCGCCGCGTCGACGTGCCCGATCAGATCGGACGGGTGCTCGACCACCAGATCGATGCCGCCCGCCCCGCACAGCGCCTCCTCGCGTCCCGTCCGCCCGCCGACGAGGGCGGCGACCCGGTTTCCCGGGTGCCGTTTCTCGACGTTGAGGAACCGGACGAAATGTTCGGCATGCGAGTTCTCCGTGCCGATGATACCGATGCGCCTGACGGACATGAGTTCTCCGGAAGTTGGGATACGGGGTGGTCGTCGAGCGGGCACCGGCTCATGACAACCAGCGGTCGATGTGCTCGTTCACGAACGTGTCGTCCCGCAGCTGCGGGTACGCCTGCCAGATGCGGTCGATCTCCTCCAGCTGGCCGGGGGAGAGGACCTCGTCCTCGTCGAGGCACCACAGCCCTGCGAGCAGCCCCTGACGCCGCAGTACCTCGTGGATGCCGGGCACGCACCCGCGAAAGCCGCCGGCCACGTCGAAGATCGCCCCATTGGCATCGGTGAGTGCGCAGTCGACGGCCATGACCTCACGCAGCGCCGCGGTGTCTCCCGCCCTGGCGCGGCACGCGTCCTGGAGCAGCCGGACCGCTGAACGCGTCCACACCGACCACTGGCCGAGCAGTCCGCCGACGAATTCCAGCGGTGCCGTGCCGCCGACCGGGTGCGTGGACGTCAGGTCACCGACGATGTGGTCGTCGTTGCCCGTGTACAGGGCGACGTCCGCCCGGCGGTCGGAGGCGGCGACGCCCAGCACGACGTCGAGCGTCGCATACCGATCGAACGGCGCCACCTTGATGCCGAGTACGGACGGCAGGCCGGCCAGGCGGGTCCAGAACCGACGGGACAGCGGGCGGCCGCCCACCGCCGGCTGCAGATAGAACCCGATCACCGGCAGGACTTCGCCCACGACCGCCGCGCGCTCGATGAGCTCGTCCTCGCTCAGCGCGCCCGCCCCGTAGGGGGCCAGCAGCACAGCGTGGTAGCCGAGTCCGGCGGCAAGTTCCGTCTCCTTCACCGCCTGCGCGATGCCGCCGCACGCCCCCGCCACGAGGACGGTTCCAGGGTCGCCGTATTCGGCGGCCGTCGTGGCGGCCAGTTCCAGGACCGGACGCAGCAGGCCCCGGTGGGGTTCGTGGATGGCGAACTGGGTGGTGTGGACGGCGACGGCGATCCCGCCCGCGCCCGCTTCGAGGTAGTAGCGGGTCAGCGCCCGCTGGCGGCGTTCGTCCAGCGTGAGGCGGGAGTTCAACGCCAAGGGATGGGCGGGGATCGCCGTGCCCTCGCGGAACCTCTTCAGGGGGTCCGGGCTCTGCCGGAGACCGGCCGCCATCAGAACTTCCCGTCCCTGCTCTGGAAGTGCGTCGGCTTGTCCAGGAGCGGCTGCCCGGTCCGGATCCACTCGGCGGTGGCAGTGAGCAGCTCGTCGACGCCGACCTGCGGGTAGCCGAACAGGCCGTGGCAATGGGACGCGTCCGAGAGCAGGGCCGTATCGGTCTCCGCCGAACTGAACGTCGCCTCGACACCCAACAGTGCGGCCAGGCGGGTCGCCGCCTTGCGGATGGAGAGGGTCTCCGGTCCGGTCAGGTTCAGGACGAACGGGGGCACGTCCGCGTGGAGCAGGGCGCGCAGCGTCACCTCGCTCGCGTAGCCCTGCCAAACGACGTTGGCGAATCCGGTGGTCAGGTCGACGCGTTCCTTCGCGGCGAGCTGTCTGGCCAGGTCGACCAGGACGCCGTAGCGCATCTCCACCGCGTAGTTGAGCCGGATCAGCGCCATCGGGGTACCGTTGCGCCGGGCGAAGTGCGTCAGGACGCGCTCACGGCCGAGGCAGGACATGGCGTACTCGCCGACGGGCCCCACCGGGTCCTGTTCGGTGCAGCCGCCGGAGCCGACCGGCACCAGCGGATAGACGTTCCCCGTGGAGAGCGCGGAGATCCGCGCGCCCGCGTAGCGCTCGGCGACACGGCCGGGCAGATAGGCGTTGGTGGCCCAGGTGGCGTGCTCGTTGCCGTCCGTGCCGAACTTGGCGCCAACCAGATACACCACGTTCGCCGCGTCCGGCAGGGCGGCCAGCGCGTCCTCGTCCGCGATGTCGGCGGGCACCACCTCGGCACCCGCCTCGCGCAGTTGATCGGCCGAGCCCGGACTGCTGAAGCGGGATACGGCGATGACCCGACCACCGGTGCCCGCCGCTGCCACGCCGTTCACTGCCAGGCGCACGAGGCTGGGGCCGAGCTTGCCCGCGGCGCCGAGGACGACGATGTCGCCCTCGAGGCGGCGCAGGTCGTCGACCAGTGCCTCGCGAGGGCGGGAGAGATGTTCTTCCAGGGCGGCTGGATCTCGCAAGGGAGCTCCTGTTCGTGGTGTTCGAGTCGGGTTCAGGGGATGGTGAGCCGGCCGGTGCGGCTCGCCGGATCCCAGGCGCCGAACGTGCCCAGCAGGGTGCGGGCCATGGCGCGGTGGCCGTGCGGGCCGGGGTGGCAGCCCATGGCGTACCAGTGCTCCGGGGCCGGGGAGGCCGGGTCGGTCCAGACGGCATGGTGGTCGACCAGCGGGGCGCCGGTGTCCGCGGCGACGGCGCGGATCTCCTCGACGTAGCGCGGCAGATGGTCCACCACGTGGCGCGGGGCGGTCGGGAGTGTGTCGTTGGGGGTCTGGACGACGACAGTGGCTCCCGTACCGTCGCCCACGGCGCGGACGACGTGCCGGTACGTGGCGGCGAACTCGGCCAGGCCGTCCGTGCCGTGCCGGGTGTCGTTGAGGCCGATCCCCACCACCACCAGGTCGGGGGAGAACCGCAGGGCGATCCGGTCCAGGTGTCGGTCCAGTTCCCGCACGGTCCAGCCGCTGACCGCGGTGTTGATGAAGACGTCGTCGGTACGGGTGAGTTCCCGCATCCGTTCGGCGAAGAGTTCCGGGTAGGAGCGTGCGCCGTAGGTGTGCCATGTTCCGGCGGTGACGCTGTCTCCGATGAAGGTCCATGTCAACGGCCGTTTGGAGGCAGTCACATGCGCGAGTTGGTCTTGTCGGTCCATCGTTCCTCCGAAGGGGGAGGGCACGACACCGAGTTTCGTGTGCAACCGATTGCAGGTCAATAGGCGGGATCGTACTGTGAAACGACAGAGGGCTCCGGCGACACCGACGGCCGTCGGAGCTCCTTGGGGTTCCCACGGCTGAGAGGACGCACCACGATGAACCGGCCGCACGTCTGTGTCGCAGTAGCCCGGGCGGAGTTCGACCTGCTCTTCTGCCCAGAAGCCCAACGGGACATGCATGATCTCGCTGTCGTTGGTTTCGGTACCGGCCCGCACGGCAGCACACTGCCCCATGGAGTGGCCGACTCCTGCGACGCCGTCGTGACCTCATGGAGCACGGTGCCGTTCCAGCCGCAGCAACTGCGCGGCGGCCGGCTCGCCCTGGCCGCGCACTCCGCGGGCTCGGTCCGCCGCCTATACCCCCGGGAACTCCTGGACCAGGGGCTGCGCCTGACGCAGGGTGGGGCCGCGGCCATGGCGCCCGCCGTGGCCGAGATGGCGCTCACGCTCACTCTCGCGCTACTGCGTAACCTGCACCATCACGACCGTGCGCTGTGGACTGGCAAAGACTGGGCGAACGCCCGACGGCCGGAACTGGGGCAGGCCCTGTCCGAGCGGCGTGTCGGACTGGTGGGGCTGAGCCGTACGGGCAGTTGGTACGCCCGGATGGTCAATGCACTGGGTACAACCGTGGTCCGCGCCTACGACCCCTACGCGGATCCGAAGGCCGCCGCGGCCCTGGGGGTGGAGATGACGGGGCTGGACGAACTCTTCGCCGGCTGCGACGTGATCGCGGTCCACGCCCCGGCGACGCCCGAGACGCACCACTTGGTGGGCGGCCAGCAGCTCGGGATGCTGCCGGACGGTGCCGTGCTGGTGAACACGGCCCGCTCGTGGGTGGTGGACCAGGAGGCCTTGCTGTCCGAGGTCGTCTCCGGGCGCCTTCGGGCCGGCCTCGACGTGTTCGACAGTGAACCCCTGCCGTCGTCCAGCCCCTTCTTCGGTCTGCCCAACGTCATCGTCACGCCGCATGTCGCCGGCGGGACGCTGGAGGCACGCAGGGCGCAGGGGCGGACGGTCGTCGAGGAGCTGCGGCGGTTCTTCGACGGCGAGCCTCTTGTGCACGAAGTGCTGCCGGCTTCCTACGACCTTCTCGCGTGACAACTATGCGGAAATGAATGCTAGTTGCACCCTTGACGCTCGAGAAAGCTGCAACTAATTTCCCTGCAACCGATTGCATGTGCCTACTCTCTGGAGAGGACCTACCTCATGAGCGGCAGATTGAAGCCACGCATCGCGGCGGTGGTCCTGGCCACCGCGATGCTGAGCGTCGCGTGCGGCAACACGGAAGACGCGGCGATACCGGACGACCCCAAAGCGGTGAAGGGGGCGGTCACCTTCTGGACGTACCCCATCGGTGTCAGCGGCGAGGACGGCTACTGGGCGCCGATCGTCAAGGAGTTCAAGAAGAAGTTCCCCAACGCCGACATCAAGGTGGTCGTCCAGCCCTGGGAGAAGCGCGAGGAGACCCTGGTGACCGCGATCGCGGGCAAGCAGGGCCCCGACGTCGTGTACTTCAACCCCGACTTCGTCCCGAAGTTCGCCGTTGAAGGTACGCTCGAGCCGGTCGGCGACGTGATCGAGGACGACCGCCACGACTTCAAGAAGTCCTCCCTGGAAGCCATGAGCTGGGACGGCGAGCTCTACGGCGTCCCCCTGCTGATGCAGACCCTGACCGGAGTGTGCAACACCGAGGTCCTGGACAAGGCCGGCGTCGACAAGTGCCCCACGACGTGGGACGAGGTCGAGGCCATGGCCCCGAAGGTCAAGAAGGCGGGGCTCGTTCCCACCGACTACACGGCCGACCTCACCACGACGCTGAACCACACGTACTACCCGTACTTGTGGCAGGCCGGCGGCGAGGTCCTCAACGAGGACGGCACCAAGGCCGCATTCAACAGCCCCGAGGGACTGAAGGCGCTGGACTTCGTCAAGAAGCTGGTGGATCAGGGCTGGACCTCGAAGCAGAGCCTGACCACGAACGAGCCCCCGGAGCAGACCGACTTCGGGAAGGAGAGGACGGCCTTCCTTCCGGCCTCGAGCATTCCCACCCAGCGCCTGATCGTGCCCGCCGAACACCTCAAAGCAGCACCGCCGCTGACCGGCGAAGCGCAGGTCGCCGCCGGCTCCGTGGGGGGCCTGTCCGTCCTCGCGGACAGCGACGTCAAGCCCGCCGCCAAGGCATGGATCGACTTCCTCACCAGCCCCGAGCAGATGAAGATGTTCGACAAGAAGAACGGCTACTACGCGCCGCGGGACTCGGGTGCAGGCCTCTTCGACGACGACCCCGAGGTCGCCGAGGGCGAAAAGTACCTGGACGTGGTCCGCACCGGTGTGATCCACCCCAAGGCCCGTGAACTGATGGACCTGATCAAGCCGCATATCCAGGCGGTGCTCCTCGGCAAGGCCGAGCCGAAGGCCGCACTCGCGGCGGCCGAGAAGGAAGTCAACGACCTGCTCGCCCGGGGCTGACCTGGTTCACCGAAGGGGGGTGCACGGCCACTACCGGCCCCGCACCCGCCCGGAGTTCGAAGGAGGCGCCCGTGAGCGCACAGACCGCCGAGGCCGGGACGGCCCCGGAGCCCGGAAGGACGGCCCGACCGCGATGGCGCTCCAACGCGGCACTCGTCGGCTACGTCTTCATCCTTCCGTACGTCCTGTTCTTTCTGGTCTTCCGGATCGCCCCGACGGTGATGGGTACCGGTCTGAGCCTGGCCAAGTACCGCATCACCGGCGACGTCGAGTTCGTCGGCCTGCACAACTTCGCCCGGCTGTTCCAGGACCCTCTGTTCTGGAACTCGCTGATGGTGACCGTCTATTACACGGTCATCGCCATCCCGCTCAGCCTCGTGGTGTCCCTGGCGATGGCGACCCTGTGCGACCGGACCCTGCGCGGCATGAGCGTCTACCGTGCGGTCTTCTTCCTCCCCGTGGTGACCAGCACGGTGATGTCCGGCATCATCTGGGTCTGGATCTTCAAGAACGACGGCCCGCTCAACTGGCTGTTCTCACAGGCCGGGCTTCCCACGGTGAACTGGCTCCAGAGCGAGACCATGGTCATCCCCGCACTCGCCGTGGTCAGCGCGTGGAAGGGCTTCGGCTACAACATGCTGATCCTGCTGGCGGGCATGCTGGCAATCCCCAAGGAGTACTACGAGGCGGCCCACTTGGACGGCGCCAAATGGCGCCACCGGTACCGCCACATCACACTGCCACTGCTCAAGCCCGCCCTGTTCTTCGTCCTGGTCCTGGAGATCATCGGCTCCTTCCAGGTATTCGACATCATCTATGTCATGACCGGCGGCGGACCGGTCCGGGCGAGCTACTCGCTGACCTACATGATCTACGACCAGGGCTTCGGGTACTTCGACTTCGGCTACGCCAGCGCGGCAGGCGTCGTACTGCTGGTGCTCACCCTCATTACGTCACTCGTTCAGCGCCGCCTCTTGAACAAGGGACAGTCATGACGTCACTCGTCCAGCGACCCACCGAGATCAAGACCCCGAGGACGAGAGACGTCCGGCCGCCCGCGCGGCGCAGGCGCCGACCCCAGTGGATGCACGTCCCGCTGCTCCTGTGCGCGGTGCTCACGTTCTTTCCGTTCTGGGCGATGGTCGCCCTCGCGCTGCAGCCGGGACAGAGCATCGAGATGCCGGGCTCGCTGCTCCCCCGGGACGTCTCCGTGACTGCGCTGTACGACGTGCTGAGCAGCGACCGGGTGCTCGGCTGGGCTTTCAACTCGGCCGTCTACTCACTGGTGTCGGTGGTCCTCGTGCTGCTGTTCGCCTCGATGGCCGGCTACGCCTTCGCCAAGAAGCGCTTCGTGGGGCGAGAGATGATCTTCTGGGTCTTCGTCGCCATGCTCATGGTTCCGGGGCACCTGACGCTGATCCCGCAGTTCATCCTGATCTCGGAGATGGGCGGACTGGACACGATGTGGGGACTGATCGTCCCCACCATCGCCAACGCACAGGCCATGTTCCTGATGCGCCAGTTCATCCAGGACGTCCCCGACGAACTGATCGAGGCCGCCCGCATCGACGGCGCCGGTGAGTTCAGGATCTACTGGTCGATCATCCTGCCGCAGACCAAACCGATCATGGCCACCCTCGGTACGTTCGTCTTCCTGTGGCACTGGAACGACTTCCTGTGGCCGCTCGTCTCGCAGCGCAGCCCCGGCAACTATGTGCTCACCGTAGGCCTGAACAGCCTCCAGACGCAGGACACCCCGCTCGCCACCACCATGGCCGCCGCGGTCGTCACCTTCATCCCGACAGTCCTCGTCTTCATCTTCCTGCAGCGGTTCTTCGTACGCGGCGTGATGATGACCGGGCTCAAATAGGGCGCCGGCGACGGCTCCTGGGCACCACGGGATTTCGGGGACAGCACGGGGCCGATCGAAGGAGAAGAGGAAGAGCCATGGTCAACCCCGCACCACGACTGCACCGCTTCGTCCGAGGGCCGGCGGTCACGGCCGTGCAGGTGTTACTGGCCGTACTGGCACTGCTGGTCGCGCCGACGGCGCCCTCGGCCGCCGCCTCGGCACCGCCCGAACCCTTTCAGGGGAACCTACTGGCCAACGCCGGCTTCGAGGATGTCGGCCAGGACGGGCTCCCCGTCGCCTGGTCTCCCGTGTGGGCGGGTTCCGAGCAGTACTTCGAGGTCGTCGACTCGGAGGCGAGCGAGGGTTCGCGCAGCCTGCGGATCGTCGACGAGAGCACGACCAAGGGGGCGGGCTTGCGCGCCGACGCGGTTGCGGTGGTATCGGGGCAGACGTACGAGTTCTCGATGGATGTGAAGCTCACTGACGGAGTGCTGCAGCCGACCGTCTACTTCCTCGACGCCTCGGGCGACAGGCTCTCCCAGCCGTGGCAGGTGGTGGAACCCTCCGCCGGTATCTGGCAGCGCGAGGCGGTGCGGTTCACCGCGCCCGCCGGTGCGGCCCGCGCCGAGCCGATCGTCTATTCCAGCTCCGTCGGCACGGTCAACGGCCTCGTCGACGACGTCGCTTTCACGGTGGCACAGCCGGACGAGGAGCCGCTGCCGCCGCAGGGGACTGAGGAGGAGCTCGGACACCCCGTCGCCGGGAGCACCAATGCGGGCGCCGGATACACCACCGACGCGAACGGGCGGAAGATCGGGCTCGTCGTCGCAGGGGGCAGCCCCTCGGAGTTCAGTGCCGTGGACATCCTCACCGGAGAGCGCCTGGCGAGCCGAACGCTGACGAATACGTTGATGGCGTGGTCGTTCGTGACCGCACCCGACCGCAGCGTCTACCTCGGCACCCAGACCGGCGGCGAGGTGTGGAGGTTCGACCCCGACAAGCTGTCCCTGGAACTGATCGCGAGCAAGCCGTTCGGCCAGACCCACCTGTGGGCGGCGACGCTCGACGACCGCGGCAGGCCCCTCTTCGGGACCTACCCGGGTGGCAAGGTCATCGCCTACGACCCCGGCACCGGCGACTGGCAGGACTATGGGCAGCAGGCCGAGGGCAACATCTACGTCCGCAGCCTGGCGGCCGACGGCCGCCACGTCTACGCAGGAGGCGGTTCGCTCAAGGCCACCTTGACCCGGCTCGACACCACGACCGGCGAGACCACGCAGATCCTGTTGCCGGCGGGCCACGAATCGGACACCTTCACCTATGACGTGAGCGTGGCCGGTGACCTGCTGTTCGTCCGGCCCACCCCCTCCAACGACCTGCTGGTCTACTCGCTTTCCGAGCAGCGGTGGGTCGACGCTGTGCCCGAGGTCGTCGGCCTTGCCGTCTCGCCCGAACTGAGCACCCGGGACAGCGGGACCACCCGGCGCGAGGCGCTGATCGCACCGATCCAGGGAGCGGTGATCGCTTACGACCTCGACACCCGTCAGCAGCGGCGGATCAGCATGGACCTGGGTGGGGCGGCCGCACGGGGCTGGTCCCTGATGGAGCTGGGGACGGACGGCTTTCCCGGCGTCTCCGCGGTGACCGCGACGAGCAAGGGCGTGTTCCACGCCTGGAACCCGGCCACTGGCAAGACCTCGGCGGTCAGGGGCAACGTCGTCCCCACGCCGTATCTGATCCGCTCGATGACGACGGGACCGGGCGGTGACATCTTCGTCGGAGGCTACGGCTCCCCGCCGGGCATCGCGAGGGTGGACGCCGACAGCGGGGCGGCCGAGCCGCTGAACGGGGTCGGGCAGACCGAGGGTCTGATCGCCCACGGTGACGACCTGATCTTCGGTACCTACCCGGGCGCGCGCATTTACACCTACGACACCACCAAGCCGTGGAACCCGCCGAGCAACCCGGTGACTGGTGCCGACGCCCTACAACTCGGGGAGCACCAGGACCGGCCGGTCGGCTGGGCGGACGCCGGAGACGTCGTCGCCATCGGGTCGATGCCCGACTACGGCCTCCTGGGCGGCGCGCTGTCCCTGTACAACCCGTTTACGGGTGACCTGAAGGTGCACCGCGACGTCGTCGCCGACCAGACTCCCCTGGCCCTGGCCTACCGGGACGGCCTGATCTACGGGGGCACGGGCATCTGGGGCGGCATAGGCGTCGAGCCGACCACGAGCGAGGGCAGGCTCTTCGTCTTTGACCCCGCCACCGAGAAGGTGGTGTACGAGACGGTGCCCGTCCCCGGTGCGCAGAACGTCTCGGCGCTGACCTTCGACGATGAGGGCAACCTGTGGGGCTTCACGGCGAACGAGCTCTTCAAGTTCGACCCCGGGCAGCGCAAGGTCGTTCTGACCAAGAAGTACTTCGGGGTCGACGACAGCAAGATCTACGCCACCGGGCGGGAACTGTTCTGGCACCAGGGCGAACTGGTCGGCACCTCGGCCGGCCGGCTGTTCCGGATCGACCCGGAGACCCTGGAGATGACGGTGCTTCAGTCCGGGGTGGCGAACCTGGCGATCGACCGCAACGGCTCGTACTACTACGGCCGCGGCAGCACGCTGTACCGCTGGATACCGCAGAGAGGGGTGGTCCGGCCGGCCTGCGACCGCACCCTCACCGGGCGGCACACGGACCTGGTGCTGGAACGCGGGACGACATGCCTGGTCGACAGCGAGGTCACCGGGCGCCTGCACGTGGGCACCGGGACGGGACTGGTCGTCGAGAGATCGGTGGTGAGCGGAAGTGTCACCGCCGACGGAGCAGACGCCGTCTGGCTCGACGACTCCTACCTCTTCGGCCGCGTGTCGATCACCGGGACCCGCGGGACGACGGTGGTGACCGCGACCACGATCCGTGGGGGACTGGAGTGCTCGGACAACAAGGAGCCGCCGACCGATCGCGACCGGCCGAACACCGTGCGCGGTGAGAGCTCGGGGCAGTGCGCCCGGCTGTGACCGGCACCGATCGCATCGGCCGGCTTCGGCCGGTACGCAAGGGAAGGGGGTGGGGTCCGACAGGCTCCGCCCCCTTCGTACTCTGCACGCACAGGCCCCACCGCACAATGCGGCCTGCCACGTCCGGTCGCCGTCCGATGGAGGCGTCTTCCTGACGGAGGGTGCCGCCTGATGAACAGTCAGTAATGGCCGGCGCCCGGCTCGGGCAGGCTGATCGCTCCGTCCCGGACGGTCGTCAGCTCCGGATGCCACACGCCAGGAATGGATGGCGCAGGTCGATCCGTCGGAAGGAGGAGATGGTCTCCGTGACCTCGATGTCGGAGTCAGGCATGCGTCATCTCCTCGGTGCTCTCGGACAGTTCCACCAGCTGCATGAGGTTGCGGGCAATGTGGAACGGGTCCTTGACCGGCAGCGCCACGATCCGGTCGAGGGGGCGCCCGGCGCGGTCCCGGATCTGGATCCACTCCTCACCTTCCTCCCGGGCCGGGAACGTCGCGATCGTGAAGTCCCAGATCCGCTCGGCCCATGCGGCACACGCCGCGTCGCCATAGCGGCGGGCCCCCAACGCGGTCGTGTAGGCGGCCTCCGTATGCACCCACCACAACTTGGTGTCCCAGGTCGCAATGACCAGGTCCTCGTACGCAGAGCCGTGGACGGCGCCACGGGGAGCCGTCGGCCCCTCCGCGTCGACGTACCGGAAGAGGCCGCCGTGGCGGGCGTCCCAGGCCGAGCGGCACAGCACGTCGACGCTGTCGAGCAGCCGTGGCGCATCCGCCTCGTCCCCGGTCAGCCGGGCTGCCTCCAGCGCCACCCAGATGCCCTCGATCGCATGGCCAGGCACCCGGTGCCTGGCCACCAGAGAGGTGTTACCGGGCGCTGGGGCAACGATCTCGGTGAACGTCCCGTCCGGGTTGCGGTGCGAGAGCATCGCCGCGCGGGCGGCGGACAGGCTGGCCACGTCCTCATCGGTCAGGAGTCCGAGCCGTTCGCGGGCGCGGGCGTGCTCCAGCAGGGTGTTCGTCAGGATCATCCTCGGGCCGAACGCGGTGTGGCCCGCCGGGACCCGGTACGGTGGCGTCGCGGCCCGGCCGGCCGTGATGTCGGCGGTGGCGCGGCGCAGCAGGGGCGCGGCTGCTTCAAGCCAGTGCGGAGACGCGGTCGTCCCGGCCAACTCCGCCAGCCCCATCACCACGAAGCAGTCGGCATAGACGCTCTGCGTCTCGCCGTCCGGCCCGGTCTTGGGTGCGCCGCTCGAGTCCACCACGAAGTGACACGTGCCGTCCGGGCGGATCACATGCTCTGTCAGGAACCGTGCACCGCGCACCGCCAGGTCTTCCAGCAGCCCGGCGTCCAGATTCAGGAGGCCGGCCCGGGCCAGGCGTGCCGCGCGGGCCAGCAGCCAGACCAGCCGCCCCTGTGACCAGGTGAACTTGTCGGTGGAGACGAGCCGGCGGCCGCGGTTGTCGTAGCAGGTGTGGAAGCCGCCCCGCTCGTGGTCCGGGGCGCGTTCCAGCCAGTAGGGCAGGACGACGCGCTCCAACTGCCTTCGCGCTGAAGATGTCACTAGGGGCCTCCAGCTGTGCAACCGATTGCATAGACTTGCGAGTATCATAATGCGGGACTGGGCGTACGGTGCCGTATCGCTGAAACGGCAGGAAAAAAGAAAGGGGGGAGGAGGTATGAAGCGGGCGACGATCTATTCCATCGCCAAGGAGTGCGGTGTCTCCGCGTCGACAGTCTCGCGTGCTTTCAGCCGACCCGAAGTCGTCAACCCTGACGTCCGGGAACTCATCCATGCCAAGGCGCAGGAACTGGGCTACCGGCCCAACAGGGCGGCGCGTGGGCTCGCATCCGGCCGGACGGGGACGATCGGACTGCTCGTCCACGACATCACCAACCCCTTCTGCCCGCCGCTGGTCAGGGCCGTCCAGCGGGCGGCGGACGAGGCGGAAGTCTCGGTTCTGCTCGTGGACGCGCACGAAAGCTCCGCGGCGGAGCTGAGGCTCATCAAGCAGCTCAAGGGGCAGGTGGACGGCCTGGTGATCGCCTCGCCCCGTTCCTCTTCCGCCTTGAGCGGCGCCGCCGAAGGGCTGCCGACGGTGGTCGTCAACCGCAGGATGCGCGGCTTCCCATCGGTCGTCTGCGACAACACCACGGCGCTCCTGGAGACGGGTCGTCACCTCGAGGAACTGGGACACCGCAAGGTCGCCCTGATGTGCGGCCCCTCGACCTCGTGGGCGGCCCGGCAGCGGGCGGCCACGGTACGGGCCTGGGCCCAGGGCACCCGGGTCACGCTGGTGGAACTGGGGTCCTTCACGGCGTCCTTCGAGGGCGGTCGGGAGGCGGCCCGTGCCCTGCTCGGGGCCGGGGCGACGGCCGCCTTCGCGTTCGACGACCTGATGGCCTGCGGGGTCATGGGCGGACTGGTCGAGGCCGGGGTCGAGGTGCCCGGCGGGTGCAGCGTCGTGGGCTGCGACGATGTCCTCCTCGCGCGTGCCGTGACACCCCAGTTGACGACGATCACCGCCCCGGTGGATCAGCTCGGGCGGGCGGCGGTGGACGCGCTGGGCAGGCGTATCGCAGGGGAACACGTCAGGGACGTGCGGCTGGAGGGCACGCTGACGCTGCGCGGTTCCACGGGACGCCCCGCCTGACGCTTCGACGGCACGCCCCGCCTCCCCGTTGCACGGGACGCTCTCCACGGCCACGTCACCCCGGACCCTCGGTCCGGCGTGCCGTTTCGGTCATCTCCGTGACCAGGTCCGGAGCATCTGTTGACCTCTCCGATCCACTGCGTCTAACGTCACTGCAACCGATTGCACGGAGGGTGGAGCGATGAGTCTGCCGGGAAGGTCGGAGAGGGTCCATGAGGGGATACGGCTGCATGTCGCTCGCGATCCCGTCGCGACGGGAGCCGGCGCCGGTCGTGAGGCCGCGGGGATCCTTCGTGCGACCATCGCCGCACGGGGCCGGGCCCGCGTTCTGTTCGCCTCGGCCCCGTCGCAGGAGGAGATGCTGGCGACGCTGGTGAGTGACCCCCTGGTCGACTGGGACCGGGTGGACGCCTTCCACATGGACGAGTACCTGGGCCTGCCGCAGGGAAGCCCGCACGCCTTCGGGGCATGGCTGGAGAAGCGTCTCGCCGCTGCCGGGCGGGCCCGGCTCGAGCGGATGAGGCCCAGCAGTGCCCCGGCGCGGGAGGCGGCCCGCTACACCGGGCTCGTCCGGGCGGCGAGGATGGACCTGGTCTGCATGGGCATCGGTGTCAACGGCCATATCGCGTTCAACGAGCCGGGGGCCGGATGGCTCGACGACCCCGAGACGGTCCGTCTGGTCGGGCTGGACGAGACATCCCGCCGCCAGCAGGTGCAGGAGGGCCTCTTCCCCTCGCTGGAGGACGTCCCGACGCGCGCCCTGACGCTGACCGTGCCCGCGCTTCTGGACACCGGGGCGGTGGTGGTGACGGTGCACGGTGCCCACAAGGCGGCGGCGGTCGCGGCATTCCTCGAAGGCCCGGTCGACGCACGCTGTCCGGCCAGCGCGATCAGGACACATCCGGCGGTCTCCGTATACATGGACGCCGCGGCGGCCGGCCGCCTGGCGCCCACCACCCTGGGGGCGGACCTCCTCGAAGGACAGCCGTGACACGAGGCGTCGCAGGAGCCGACCCAAACGGCGCCGCCAAGGGAGGAACCGACTCCGGAGTGCTCGGGCCCGGAGGACCTCCCGACGGCCGTCCCTCCGACGGCCACCTGCCCAACAGCCCGCAGCTGAGCTGTCGTTCCCCCCGCTTTCAACTCGACGGCCGTCTGCTCGACGGCCGCGCGGTTCGGCTGCGCATCGAGGGCGGCCGGATCACCGCAGTCGACCCGCTGGACGCCCGCCCCGCCCTGCCCCTGCTCCTGCCGGGACTGGTGGACCTCCAGGTGAACGGCTACGCCGGATACGACATCAACGCCGACGACGTCTCGGCCGACACCGTGATGGAGTTGACGCGTGCGCTGGTGACGCGTGGGGTCACCTCCTACTGCCCCACCGTGGTGACGGCGTCCCGCGAGCGCATCCTCGCCACGCTGCGGATCGTGGCCGAGGCGCGCGCACGCAGCCCACTCGTCGCCCAGACCGTCGTCGGCGTGCACGTCGAAGGGCCGTATCTCGCCCCCGCGGACGGCCCGCGCGGCGCGCACGACGCCCGACACCTGCGCGACCCCGACCCGGACGAACTGACCCAGTGGCTCGCCGCCGCACCGGGTCTGGTCCGCATCGTCACCCTCGCCCCGGAGCGGACAGGCGCCGTCGACTACATCCGTACTGCGACCCGGGCCGGTGTCGTCGTCGCGGTGGGACACACGGACGCCTCGCCGGAGCAGATACGCGCCGCCGTCCTCGCCGGAGCCCGGCTGTCGACACATCTGGGCAACGGCACGCACACCGTGCTGCCCCGCCATCCGAACCATGTCTGGGCGCAGCTCGCCGAGGACGCGCTCACCGCCACGTTCATCGCCGACGGCCATCACCTGCCAGCCGACGCCTTCGTCGCCATGGTCCGCGCCAAAGGGCCCGGACGAGCAGTGCTCGTCAGTGATTCGGTGGCGCTGGCGGGATGCCCGCCCGGCGAGTACCGCACCCCGGTGGGGGGAACGGTCACCGTGGACCCGTCCGGCAGACTGCGGTTGACCGGGACCCGGCTGCTCGCCGGATCGGGCCGCTCACTGCTCGACTGTGTGCACTGGGCCGCGAAGGAGACCTCCTTCACCCTGGCCGAGGTCTGGGCGATGGCATCGGCCGCTCCGGCACGGAGCCTCGGTCTCACCGGCCGCGGTTGCGTCGAGGTCGGCGCTCGCGCCGATCTGTGCGTCGCCGAACAGCAAGAGACTGCCGACGCACAGGTGCGACTGCTGTCCACCCTTGTCGGCGGCGAGGAGCTCGCATGACATGGTTCGCGGCTTCGTGACGGTATTGATGCCACTGGGAGGACCGCGATGACCACGACGCACCACCGCGAGGCCCCGCTTAGCGTGATCGCCACGCCCCCGACCCGACCCTTCTGGCAGGCATTGGACAAGGGACGGTTCGTCGTCCAGCGGTGCAGCGACTGCGGCGCTCACCAGTTCTACCCGGGCCCTCTGTGTCGCTCCTGCTGGTGCGACGACCTGGCCTGGGTGGAGCCCTCGGGGAAGGGCCCGGTGTGGACTTTCACCGTTGCCCGGCGGCCAGCCCACCCGCACTGGTCGGACCAAGTGCCCTATGTGATCGCGGACGTGGAGCTTGATGAGGGGCCGCGCCTGACCACGAACGTCGTCGGCTGCGACCCCTCCGAGGTCCATGTCGGCCGACGGGTCACCGCCGCCTTCGACACCGAAGTGCCTGGCCGCCCGCTGCTGCAATCCACCCTGCCTCAGGAGGAGGGATGACCTGCGCCGTGTCCGACCTGGAAACCTCGCCGCAGGCGCGGCGACAACGGCGGCTCGTCGCCATCGCCCAACTGACGTCACTATCCTGCTGGTTCTCGGCCACGGCGGTGGCACCGGCCCTCCGCGCCGACCTCGGCATCGGCGCGGCGGGAGCGGTGCTGCTCACGTCCTCGGTACAGATCGGGTTCGTCGTAGGGGCCGTCGCCTCGGCCGCGTCCAATCTCGCGGACCGGTTCGACCCGACGCGCGTGGCCGCGGCCGGCGCCGCGCTCGCCGCACTGTGCACGGTTGCGCTGACCGTACTCGCCGACGGGCTCGCCGTCGCCGTACTGCTGCGCCTGCTCACCGGAGCCGCGCTCGCCTGCGTCTACCCCGTCAACATGAAGATCATGGCGTCGTGGTCGCCGGCCCGGATCCGTGGCCGGGCGTTCGGAGTCCTCATCGGGGCGCTGACGCTCGGCTCGGCCGTACCGCAGCTCATCCGCGGCATCGAGGACCTGCCCTGGCAGGGAGTGATGCTCGGCGCCGCCATCCTGACCCTCGTCGGAGCCGGCATCGCCGCGACACTGGTGCACCCGGGCCCGGAGCGGCCGGGCGGGCCAGTGCACCTCAACCCCCGGTACGCCGTCGCCATGTTCGCCCAGCGCGGCCCGCGCCTGGCCAACCTCGGCTATTTCGGCCACATGTGGGAGCTCTACGCGCTGTGGACCTGGCTTCCCACCTTCCTGCTCGCCAGCCAGACCGCCGCCGACGGACCGACCGCCGGCGCCGTGAACCTCACGGCCTTCGCCGCGATCGGCGTCGCCGGCGCGGCCGGCTGCCTGCTCGGCGGGCTGGCAGCCGACCGGCTGGGACGCGCCCCCGCCGCGGTGTGGGCCCTCGCAGTGAGTGGCATCTGCTGCGTGGCCTCCCCGCTCTTCTATGGCCGGCCGCTCGCGCTCGTCCTGCCGTTCCTGCTGGTATGGGGGGCCGCAGTGATCGCCGACTCCGGAGTCTTCTCCACCGCGCTGAGCGAGACCGCTGACCCCCGCTTTGTAGGAACGGCCCTGACGGCCCAGACCGCGATCGGCTTCCTGCTCACCGTCGCCACCATCCACCTGGTGCCCCTGCTGGCGGACGCCGTCGGCTGGCAGTGGGCCTTCTGGCCCCTCGCCCTGGGCCCCCTGGCCGGAGCTACAGCGATGGCCCGCTTCGGCACCGCACCCCGACCACGCCCTGCGGCGTGAGCGCCGCCGCTCCCCAGACGCACGACACCGACGACACGGAGGAGTCACAGGAACTACAGCCCGCCCAGCCCAGGTGACGCCGCCGAGCTCACCCGCGTCGTGAGGTCCGAGGACATCGAGCTGTTCACACGCATCAGCGGCAACCGCAATCCGCTGCACTACGACCTCGAAGCCGCCAAGGCGTCCCGCTTCGGCGAGATCGTCGTCCAGGGCGGCATCACCAGCGCGATCCTCAACGCCATGGTCGCCGAGAAGCTGCCCGGTCCCGGCACCGTCTTCCTCACCGTGAACTGGGACTTCAAGGCGCCGGTGCGGCCCGGCGACACGATCACCGGCCGGGTCGAGGTGATCAAGGCGCGTACGGACAAGCCCATCACCACGCTGGCCACCACAGTCGCCCGCGGCGACGGCACGGTCGTACTCGTAGGCACGGCGGTCACCTACACGATGGACATCAACGCCGCGGACAGGGAGGGGAACGAGTGAACGCCCGCGACCGCGACCCACGGTGCTCGTCGCATCGGCGCGCACCCCCATCGGACGGTGCGGCGGCGCCCCGCGCGGCCTCGACGCCGCCGACCTCGGCGCCCATGCCGTACGAGCGGCGCTCGGACAACTGGGCGGAGCCGTGACACCCGACCACGCCTTCCCGGCAACGTCGTACAAGCCGGAGGCGGCCAGAACCCCGCCCGTGTGGCGACTACCCGCGGCGGCCTGCCCACCACAGTCCCCGGCACGCCCCTCAACGACATCTGCCTGACCAGCATGACTGGTGCCGGACTGGCGGCGACCCTGCCCGAAGCAGCGCCCGGCAACGGCGCGGCAGGCGGGAATCGCCCTCCTTCAGGTGGGCGAGGATGTCAGTACGCCCGACATGGGCAGCAGCTAAAGGGTGAAAGTCCCGACGAGGAGAGGTGAGACTAACTCGTTAGCCGAACGGCAAGGGCGTCATCG
>NZ_JBHVFU010000053.1:0-52547 GCF_042801455.1 Streptomyces sp. NPDC057565
CACGACGTGCACACAGTCCGCAAAACAGACACCGCGAAGCGGCGGACGAAGAAGTCAACGACCCCACGTCCACGCCGAACAGGTTAAAGATCAAGTTAGTCACATACGTAATAGAAAAGGCCACAAGGACTTCCCAAACAGATCGT
This sequence comes from Streptomyces sp. NPDC057565, assembly GCF_042801455.1. Lineage (NCBI taxonomy): Bacteria > Bacillati > Actinomycetota > Actinomycetes > Kitasatosporales > Streptomycetaceae > Streptomyces > Streptomyces sp. NPDC057565. Next base: position 147 of record NZ_JBHVFU010000053.1, read on the forward strand.
CAATTCTCATATAGTGGCGACGACTTGATTAGGAATTATCAACTCCGGTTGATCACTTTCACCACCTGTCGTACCGAAGTGTCCGGATCCACCCCCTGTCCGTCGCCGTCCGCCCCCGAGGACTCCGCTTGCGCCCCACATCCCGGCCGACCGCACTGGCCCTGCTGGTCTCGGCGGCCGTCACCGGTTCCTGCTGCCTGTGGGCGGTCCTCGCCGCCCCCGCTTCGGTCAGAACCCCGCTGTCCTGGGGGGCGGGCGCCGCCGCCCTGATGTTGTCCGTCGCCGTGGCCGTCGCCGTCCACGCCCGGGCCACCACGCGCCTGCTGCGCGCGCACAACGCCGTCGAGGCCCAACGGTTCAGCGCCGAGACCTCGCGGCTGGTGTCATCGTCCGCGGCCGAGGCCCAGCGGTTCACCGCGGAGACGGCCAGGATCAAGGCCGCCGCGGCGGCCGAGAACGCGCGGATCACCGAGCTGGCCGCCGCGGAGACCGCCCGGCTGGAGGGCGAGGTCAAGCGGCTGCACGACGAGGTCGAGCGGCTGAGCGCGCGCGTGACCCGCAGCGAGACCGAGCGCTCCGCCGCGATCGCCGCCTGTGCCAACGCCGCCGGACGGATGCAGGCGCTCGCCACCAGCATGCTCGCCGACCTGCGCGAGATGGAGCACCGGCACTCCGCCGAGGACATTCTCGGCGATCTGCTGCACCTGGACCACCGCACCGCCCAGGCCGGCCGGCTGGCCGACTCCATCGCCGTGTTGACCGGTGCCCGTTCCGGGCGGCGCTGGGCGAAGCCGATCGTGATGGAGTCCATCCTGCGCGGCGCGATGGGCCGGATCAGCGGCTATCAGCGAGTACGTCTCCACTCGACCAGCGACGTCGCGATCGCCGGTCACGCCGCCGAGGGCGTCATGCACGCGCTCGCCGAACTCCTCGACAACGCCGCCAACTTCTCGCCGCCCACCGCGGAAGTCCATGTGTACGTCGAGGAGGTGCCCGCCGGCATCGTCCTCACCGTCGAGGACAGCGGTCTGGTGATGAGCGATGTGCAGCTGCGGCGCGCCGAACGTGCGGTGTCCGCCGCCAACCAGGACCTGACCGGTCTGTCCGGCACCCGCCTCGGTCTCGCCGTCGTGGGCCGACTGGCCCGCAAGCACGGCCTGACGGTGTCCTTCCGGCCCTCCGCGCGCGGCGGCACGGGGGCCCTGCTGATGCTCCCGCAGGAACTGATCACCCGGACGCCGGTGACCGTCCCGGCGCCCGTCCCGGCGACGGAACCGGAGCCCGTCCCCACGCCCGCCCCCGCCCCGGCCGCCGAGCCCGCCCCCGCGAACGCGGAGACCGGCTCCGGCTCCGCGTCCGACACCACCGGTGGCCTCCCCCGGTTCGGCGAGAGCGGCCTCCCCAAGCGCACCCGGGGCCGTACCCTCGCCGCCGCCGAATCCCGTAACAACGCCAACGGCACCGCCGCAACTCCCCGGCCCCGTACTTCCGACCCCAAGGAACAGGCAGCCCGCTTCAGCAGCTTCCGCCAGGCAGTACGGCCCAATCCCCCGCACCCGGAAGGCAACACCCGATGACCGCGACCACCGACGAGAAGCTCAACTGGCTGCTGGAGGGGCTCCTGGAGCGCACCCCCGGTACCCGGCACGCCCTCGTCCTGTCCAGGGACGGCCTCAAGCTCTGCCGTACCCCCGAGCTCTCCGTCGATCAGGCCGACCAGCTGGCCGCGATCTCGGCCGGCATCCAGAGCCTGTCGCACGGCGCCTCCGTCGAGTTCGGTGACGGCACCGGCGGCGTACGGTCCGCGATGGCCGAGTTCTACGGCGGCGTGCTGTTCATCGTCGAGGCGGGCGCGGGCGCCCATCTCGCGGTCGTCGCCTCGGAGGACTCCGACGTCGGCCTCATCGGCCACAACATGAGCGAGCTCGTCGAGCAGCTCGGCGAGCACCTGAGCGCCCCGCCGCGCTCCTCCGCGGCCTCCGAAGCACCGTCCGACGCGACCGCGGCCGTATGACCCGCCCCCGTCCCGGCCGGGACGACGACCCGGACCGGCTGTACACCCTCACCGGTGGCCGCAGCCGGTCCGATTCGGACGCGTTCGACCTGGTGACGCTGGTGGTCTCCGAATGCGAGCCGGCCCCCGGCATGCAGTCGGAGCACGTCACGATCCTGCGGATGTGTCAGAGCCCCACCGCGGTCGTCGAGATCGCGGCGGGGCTCGGGCTGCCCGTCAGCATCGTCCGGATCATGCTGTCCGACCTGCTGGACACCGGCCGGATCAGCGCCCGTCACCCCCGTACCGCCCGTGTCGCGGACCGGCTCCCCGACCCCGACATCCTGGAACAGGTGCTCGTTGGACTCCGCAACCTCTGACCGTGCCGCCCTGCAGGCGACGGCCGACAACGGACTGAAGATCGTCGTCGTCGGCGGCTTCGGGGTCGGCAAGACCACCATGGTCCGCTCCGTCAGCGAGATCCGTCCGCTGAACACGGAAGAGACCATGACCCGCGCGGGCGAGGCCGTCGACCACCTCGACGGTGTGCAGTCGAAGACGTCCACGACCGTCGCCTTCGACTTCGGCCGGATCTCCCTCGACGAACGCTCGGTGCTCTACCTCTTCGGCGCACCCGGTCAGGAACGCTTCTGGTTCCTGTGGGACCGGCTGTTCTCGGGCACGCTCGGCGCCGTCGTCCTCGTCGACACCCGCCGGCTCGCCGACTCCTGGTACGCGATCGACCGCCTGGAGCACCACGGCACGCCGTTCATCGTGGCGTGCAACGACTTCGGCGGCCCGCTCCACACCGAACAGCAGATTCGTGAGGCGCTCGACCTGTCGGACGACGTGCCCCTGGTGGAGTGCGACGCCCGGGACCGCTCGTCCAGCAAGTACGTACTGATCACGCTGGTCGAGCACCTCCATGCCCTCGCGCTCGGCAATGCGTCCGCCCCGTCCGCCGCCCGTCCGGAGACCACACCGGAGAAGACCCCGGAGCCCACCTCGTGACCCAGCCCCCGGCGCCGCCCTCCGGCTGCCCCGTGAACCACGGCCGCGCGCCGCTCTCCGGCCCCCGGTTCCAGACCGAACCGACCACGCTGTACCGGGAGATGCGCCGCGACCACGGGGCCGTGGCGCCCGTCGTCCTGGACGGCGACATCCCCGCCTGGCTGGTGCTCGGCTACCGCGAACTGCACCAGCTCACCGGCGACCCGGTGCTGTTCAGCCGCGACTCCGACCTGTGGAACCAGTGGGACCGCATCCCGGACGACTGGCCGCTGCTGCCGATGATCGGTCACAAGCAGCCGTCGATCCTGTACACCGTCGGCCCGCGCCACACCGAGCGCGCCGCGATGATCAGCAACGCGCTGGAGGCCGTCGACCCGTTCGCGCTCAAGCGGTACGCGGAGGAGTTCGCCGACACGCTCGTCGACGAGTTCTGCACCAAGGGCGCAACCGACATCATCGCCGACTACGCGATGCTGCTCCCCGCCCTCGTCCTGGCGAAGATCTACGGCTTCGGCGACACCATCGGTCACGCACTCGTCGGCTCGATCAACGACATGATCGACGGCCGGGAACGGGCTCTCGCCGGGCAGCAGCACCTCGCCACGTCGATGATCCAGCTGCTGGCCGACAAGCACGCCGAGCCCGGTGACGACGTCGCGACCCGGATGCTCGCCGACACCGGCGGCTTCACCGACGAGGAGGTCGCCCAGGACCTCATGGTCATGATGGCGGCGGGCCACCAGCCGACCGCCGACTGGATGGGCAACTCGCTGCGGCTGATGCTGACCGACGACCGGTTCGCCGCGTCGCTGTCGGGCGGCCGGCACAGCGTCGCCGAGGCGATGAACGAGGTGCTCTGGGAGGACACCCCGACGCAGAACGTCGCGGGCCGCTGGGCATCGCGCGACACCCACCTCGGCGGGCGTCACATCCAGGCGGGCGACCTGCTGCTGCTCGGCATCGCCGCCGCCAACGCGGACCCGCAGATCCGCACCGACGGCTCCTCGCTGACCGGCGGCAACAACGCGTTCCTCTCCTTCGGCCACGGCGAGCACCGCTGCCCGTTCCCCGCCCAGGAGACCGCCGAGGTCATCGCCCGTACCGGCATCGAGGTGCTTCTCGACCGGCTCCCGGACATCGACCTCGCGGTCCCCGCGGAACAGCTCACCCGCCGACCGTCCCCCTGGCTGCGCGGCCTGACCGACCTGCCGGTGACCTTCACCCCCACCCCCGCCCTTGGAGGCCAGAGATGACCCGCATCGCCCTCGACCCCTTCGTCGCCGATCTCGACGGCGAGAGCGCCCGGCTGCGCGCGGCGGGTCCCCTCGCCGAGGTGGAACTGCCGGGCGGGGTGCACTGTTACGCGGTCACCCACCACGCCGAGGCCCGCCAGCTGCTCACCGACAGCCGGATCGTGAAGGACATCAACGTCTGGGGCGCCTGGCAGCGCGGCGAGATACCCATGGACTGGCCGCTGATCGGCCTCGCCAACCCGGGCCGCTCCATGCTCACCGTCGACGGCGCGGACCACCGCCGGCTGCGCACCCTGGTCGCGCAGGCGCTGACGGTGAAGCGGGTGGAACGGCTGCGGGCCGGTATCGAGGCGCTGACCACGGCGAGCCTGGACCGGCTGGCGGCGCTGCCCCGGGGCGAGCAGGTCGACCTGAAGGCCGAGTTCGCGTACCCGCTGCCGATGAACGTGATCAGCGAGCTGATGGGTGTGGACGGCGCCGACCACCCGCGGCTGAAGGAGCTGTTCGAGAAGTTCTTCTCGACGCAGACGCCGCCGGAGGAGGTCCCGCAGATGATGGCGGACCTCGGCACGCTCTTCACGAGGATCGTCGACTCCAAGCGGGAGAACCCGGGCGACGACCTGACCAGCGCCCTGATCGCGGCCTCCGAGGACGGCGACCACCTCACCGACGAGGAGATCGTCAACACCCTCCAGCTGATCATCGCTGCGGGCCACGAGACCACGATCAGTCTGATCGTGAACGCGGTCGTCGCACTCCAGACCCACCCGGAGCAGCGCAAGCAGGTGCTCAGCGGGGAGGTGCCGTGGGAGAACGTGATCGAGGAGACCCTGCGCTGGAACACTCCCACCTCGCACGTGCTGATCCGGTTCGCCACGGAGGATGTCGAGGTCGGCGACACGGTGCTGCCGAAGGGCGAGGCGCTGATCGTCTCCTTCGGCGCGCTGGGCCGCGACGAGGCGCAGTACGGGCCGACCGCCGGTGACTTCGACATCACCCGCTCCCCCAACCGCCACATCGCCTTCGGCCACGGCCCGCACGTGTGCCCGGGCGCGGCGCTGTCCCGGCTGGAGGCGGGAGTGGCACTGCCCGCGCTGTACGAGCGGTTCCCGGAGCTGGAGCTCGCCGTCCCGGCCTCCGAGCTGCGGAACAAGCCGATCGTCACCCAGAACGACCTGTACGACCTGCCGGTCGAACTGGGCTGACCCCGCCGCGCGATGTGGTCCATACGCCGGAGCGGGTGTCTCATCCGACGGACACGGCGCTCGACCGTGCCCATGAGGTACTACGCTCCGGTTCGTGGCCGATATCCAGATTCCCGCTGACATCAAGCCCTCCGACGGACGCTTCGGCGCCGGTCCTTCCAAGGTGCGGACGGAGGCGCTCGACGCGCTGGCCGCCACCGGAACGTCTCTTCTCGGTACGTCCCACCGCCAGGCCCCGGTCAAGAACCTGGTCGGCTCGGTGCGTCAGGGTGTACGCGACCTCTTCTCCCTCCCCGAGGGCTACGAGGTGATCCTGGGCAACGGCGGCTCGACCGCCTTCTGGGACATCGCGACGCACGGTCTGATCGAGACGAAGTCCCAGCACCTCAACTTCGGTGAGTTCTCGTCGAAGTTCGCAAAGGCCGCCAAGCTCGCCCCGTGGCTGGCCGACCCGACCGTGATCGCCTCCGACCCCGGCACCCACCCGGACCCGCGGGCCGAGGCGGGCGTCGACGTCTACGCCTTCACGCACAACGAAACCTCGACCGGTGTCGCCGCGCCGGTCAAGCGCGTCGCGGGCGCCGACGAGGGCTCCCTGGTCCTGGTGGACGCCACCTCCGGTGCGGGCGGCCTGCCGGTCGACATCACCGAGTCGGACGTCTACTACTTCGCCCCGCAGAAGTCCTTCGCCTCCGACGGCGGTCTCTGGATCGGTGTCTTCTCCCCGGCGGCCCTGGAGCGCGCCGCGCGCGTCCACGCGTCGGGCCGTCACATCCCGGAGTTCTTCAGCCTGCCCACGGCGATCGACAACTCCCTGAAGAACCAGACGTACAACACCCCGGCCCTCGCCACGCTCTTCCTCCTGAACGAGCAGCTGAACTGGCTGAACTCCCAGGGCGGCCTGGACTTCTCGGTCCGCCGCACGGCCACCTCGGCGCGGAACCTGTACGGCTGGGCCGAGGAGTCGAAGTACGCGACCCCGTTCGTCTCCGACCCGGCGAAGCGCTCGGCGGTCATCGGCACGATCGACTTCGCGGACGACATCGACGCCTCGGCGGTCGCCAAGGTGCTGCGCGCCAACGGCATCGTCGACACGGAGCCGTACCGCAAGCTGGGCCGCAACCAGCTGCGTGTCGCGATGTTCCCGGCGATCGACCCGGCGGACGTGCTGGCCCTGACGGCCTGCATCGACTACGTGATCGAGAAGCTGTAACGAGCAGCTGTACGCCTCCGAGGGGCCCCGGTACGGATCCGTACCGGGGCCCCTCGCCGTTGCTCACCCCGCCGCCTCCGCCAGGACCGCCCGGAGCCGGCCGATCCCTTCCTTCCACGGCTCCTCGTGCCCGCCCTCGCTCCACAGCTCCAGCAGCTCGGACGGCCCGGTCACCACCCGGTCGAGGGCCTGAACCGCGAGGTGCCGCAGCTCCACAGGCAGCTCGGGGAGCGGCTCGTCCGGCCCGTACGCCGTCGTCACGGGCTCCCCGCCCGGGCACTGCGCGGCCACCAGGGCGGCCGCCGCCACGGCCACGACGGCGTCGTCGGAGTCCAGGTAGTCCGTGGTCCCGACGACGGCCGTCAGCGCGTCGCGGATCAGCTCAGCCCGCTTGTTCCGCGGGGCGTCGTCGAGATCCCCCGAGAAGTCCGCTGCGGTGTCGCTGTCGAAATGCCCGATGTCCCAGGTGCCCATGGCGCCCCCTTCTTCGACGGTCCGGCCATCCTCACAACCACCACTGACAACGGGCTTGTCGGTGCCCGTTGTTACGGTCCCCCCATGACGAAGACCGTGCCGTACACCGGCGGCGAGAAGGACTCCCTGCACATCGCCCTCGACCGGCACCGCGACGCGGTGCTGTGGAAGCTCGACGGCCTCGACGACGAGCAGCTGCGCCGTCCGATGACCCCGACGGGCACCAATCTGCTGGGCCTGGTCAAGCATCTGGCGACCGTCGAGTACGGCTGGTTCTGCACGCCGTTCGGCCGTGAGACGGAGAAGCTCTGGTTCGACGCGTCCACGGAGGACATGACGGTCGCCCCGGACGAGACGACCGCCGACATCCTGGCCTTCTACGCCCGCGCCCGCGCCGCCGCGGACCGGGCGATAGAGGAGATCCCGCTCGACACGATCGGTACGGCGTGGAACGGGCGGAAGGTGTCGATGCGCTGGGTGCTCATCCACATGCTGGAGGACGTCGTACGGCACGCCGGCCACATGGACATCGTCCGCGAACTGATCGACGGGGCGACGGGCACCCACCCGCAGAGCGCCTCCGCATAGGCCCGGCCGCCTCGTTCACTCGACCGAGTGGACGATCACCAAAAGGACATGTGGGGGCACCGTCCTACGATGATGCTCTCGACACCACACACCAGGAGGCCCGCAATGTCTGCAGCAGCAGTCGAGCACCCCGGTGATGGTGAGCCGGAATCGCAGCTCGACGTGGCCAACAGGCTCATGGAGCAGCATCCGGGTTACCGCGTCGAGATCATCGGAGGCGTTATCACCGTTGCCCCACCTGCGGACGGCGATCACGCCGATGTACTGACGGACCTCATGGTTCAGTTCCTCGCCGCAGGTCTGCACGGCAAGGAGACGAGGCTTCTTCAGGGCATCGGCATCTGGTTGCCGGGCGGCCCGGAGGACTACGCCATCCCGGACCTCGCATTGATCGATGCCGACTTCAAAGACCACGTCATCGAGGCCAACTGCTTCGACCCGGTGATCTTCCATCTCGTGCTGGAAGTCACGTCGAGCAACTACAACAACGATCTACGCGCCAAGGTCACCGCGTACGCCGAGGCCAAGATCCCGGTCTATGTGATCGTCAACCGCAAGCACGGTCGGGTCCACGTCCTGACCGAGCCCCTCGCCGACGGATACGCCAGCCATCAGGTTTACGCCCCCGGCCAGCAGGTCACCCTCCCCGCCTCCATCGGCGCCGAAGTCACCCTCGATGTCGCGGACCTGCTCAGAACCGGGCAGCGCCGGAAGTGACGTCCGGGCGGCGCCACCGCCGCTCCCCGTCCTCCCACTCGTCGGTGGCCACGAGTCCCGCCGCCGCGGCCACCACGGCGGACGCGGTGTGGTCGGGGTGGATGTGCGCGACGACCGTACGGACCGTGCCCCCGGTCAGCAGGTGCGCCACCAGCCCGGCCGCCGCTTCCTTCGCGTAGCCCAGGCCCTGCCACTCGGTGCCGACGACCCAGGCGATCTCGGCCCGGGGGCCCGCCACCGTGGCCTGGACCCAGCCCACGAGACGGCTGTCGGCGCGTACCCGGAGTACCCAGTTCCACCAGTGTTCGGCAGGGTCGGGCGAGCCGGCCTCCCAGCGGGCGTAGCGGGCCCGGAGTGTGTCCAGGTCCTCCGGTGCGCCGCCCGTGTACGTGTGCAGGGCCGGGTCGGCGAGGACCGCCGCCATCTCGTCCGCGTGCACGGCTCGCAGCGGCAGTGCGTCGAGCCGCTCGGTCGAGTAGGCCTCGGGCCCCTGGTTCGTCATAGCGCCCGACCCTACGCGCGGCGCGTCACCGGATGGCTCCGGCCCCGGGCCGTGCGCCGTTGGGGTCGGGCGCGAACGGTCAGCCGCGCTTGCGACGCCGGTTCATGAAGACGAGTGCGCCCACGGCGGCGAGCACCACCGCTCCCACCAATGTGCTGCCCTTCACCTCGCTGTCGCCCCCGCCCGCCCCACCGGCGGCCGACGCACCACCCTCCTTCGACGGCGACTTGGAGTCGCCGCTCCCGCCCGCGCCTGCGATGTCCACCCGTACCACCTCGCTCCGCGCGCCCTCCGAGCCGAACATCAGCGCCGAGCCGTCCGCCGTGTACGTCACCGACTCGGACTGTCCCTGCAACGGCGCACGGACCGGGTGGTCGGCGCCGAGCCGCCCGTCCTTGAACGCGTAGCCACGGGCGCTGAAGTAGGACCGCAGCACCAGTTCCTTCCCGTCCGGCGAGAACGCCCCGTCCGTCACCCACGGCACCTCGCCGACCCGCCGGAACACATTGGTCCGCCCGGTGGAGAGCTCGGCGGGTCCTTCGTACAGTCCGCCGCCGTCCTCGTTCTTCGAGGCGATGTAGACCCGGCCGGTCTTCGGGTGGACCATCAGCGCCTCGGCGTTGCGCGCCCCGTCCGCGTACTTCACGTCGAACTGGGTCGCCCGGACCGTCGCGTCCTTCAGCACCTTCGGCTCCGGGAACCGGTAGATCCAGACGTGGTCCCAGCTGCCGTTCAGGTTGTCGCCGATGTCGCCGACGTACAGGTTGCCGTCGGGTCCGAGCGAGATCGCCTCCACGTCGCGCGGCGCGCCGACCCCGCGCATGGTGATCGTCGCGACGGTCTTCCCGGTCCGGGAGTCGACGGCGTAGACGTACGGCCCGTCCTCGCTGTCGTTGTGCGTCCAGTAGATGCCCGGGTGGGCGCGGCTCGCGGCGAGGCCGCTGGACTCGGTGATCCGGGGGTCCTCGATCGTGAAGCTGCGGTCGGCGGACCCGTCGTCGGCCGTGGCCGGGGCGGCTGCCGCCCCGGCGAGGACAAGCAGCGCGGCGGCACCGGTGACTGTCAGATACGAACGCATGGACCAAGTGTCCATCGTCACGTCGCAGCTCCGCGCGTTGATCCGCCATGATGACGCCATGCGTTTTCTGTTCGTCGGCGATTCCATGACCATCGGCCGCGCCGGCGACTTCACCTGGCGCTACCGCATGTGGCAGCACCTCGAAGCGGCTTTCGACGGTCCGTACGAGATCGTCGGTCCCCGGACCGAGCTGTACGACACCGCGACGAACACCCCGGTCTCGTACGCGTACGGCGCCCCGGATTTCCCCGCCCCGGCCCGCCGCCATCTGGCGGGCTGGGGAGAGGGGTGGCTGCACATGGCCCCGGTGATCGCGGACACGGTCACCGCGACGCGCGCCGACGTGCTGCTCGTCTCGCTCGGCCTGATAGATCTCGGCTTCTACACGGACAGCGGGCAGACCGCCGAGAACGCCCGCGCGTTCATCGCGGCCGCCCGCACCGCGAACCCGCACATCAAGGCCGTGCTCCTGCCGGTCATCCCGAACATACGCGCCGAGTCGGACGTCCCGTTCGCCGCGGAGTGCGACCGCTTCAACGAGCTCCTCGCAAAGGCGGTCGCCGATCTCGACGAGCCGAGGTCACCGATCCTGCTGGCGTCGCGCCCGGCCGGGTACGACATCCACACGGACACGTACGACGGCACGCATCCCGGCCCCACGGGTGAGCAGAAGCTGGCCGCGACGTTCGCCGACGCGATGCACCAGGCGTGGGGCGTGGGTGGGCCGTACGCGGGCGGCCGCACGGAAACGTGACGCCCGGCCGCCCCGGTGCCCTCACTTCTTGGTGGGCCGGGCCCGCACATGCATCCGTTCGCCCTGCGGCCCGAACAGGCTGAGAATCTCGACCGGTTCCGGCCCCGCGCTGGACCAGGCATGGGGCGTACGCGTGTCGAACTCGGCGACCTCCCCGGTGGTCAGTACGACATCGTGCTCGCCCAGCACCAGCCGCAGCCGCCCCGCCAGCACGTACAGCCACTCGTAGCCCTCGTGCGTCCGCTGCTCCAGGGGCACGGCCGCCCCTCGCCCGCCGGGCAGCACCATCTTGTACGCCTGGAGGCCACCGAGGTGGCGGGTCAACGGCATGAATTTTCTGCCGCCGCGGGTGAAGGGACGCACATGGACGCGGGGGTCGCCGGTGGCGGGGGCGCCGACGAGTTCGTCGAGCGCGACCCCGTACGCCTTGGCCAGTGGCAGCAGCAGTTCCAGGGTCGGTTTGCGGCCGCCCGACTCCAGACGGGAGAGGGTACTGACCGAGATCCCGGTCATCTCGCCCAGCTGGGCGAGAGTCGTGCCACGCTCCCGGCGCAGGGCCCTCAGGCGCGACCCGACCCCGGTCAGGACGGCGGCGAACTCATCGCCGGCATCCGCATCCGCCTTCGCTCCGTCTCCCATCTCCCCATTATTCGCCGTACGGGAGGGCGAGGGCGGTCAGGGCGAGCCGAGCATGGTCAGGGAGAGCCGCGTGAGCTCTTCGGTCAGCCAGTCGGGCGTGACCTGGCGGGGGCGGCGGGCGTGGTGGGCGAGGAGTTCCTCGACCGAGTGGGTCATCACCGTGACCGCGACCCGCTGGTCCCCGTCACCCACCTCACCCCGCTCGGCGGCACGCTCGGCCTCACAGGTCAGGAACTCGGACCACATCGTCCGCCACATCGCGAGATGGTCGTCGACGGTGCGGCTCACGCCCAGCGTCTCGACGAACGCCACCCGCGCGGCCCGCCGATCGGCGGTGACCCCGCGCACATAGGCGGCGAAGAGGCGACGGAACCGTTCCTCCGTCGCGCACTCCTCCATGTCGTCGGAGAGCATGGCCTCCTCGGACGCGCGCAGTCCGCTGGTCGCCACCTCGTCGTACAGCGCGATCAGCAGCGCCTCCCGCGAGGCGAACTGCTGATGGAACGCGCGAATCGGCACGCGCGCCTCGGCGCAGAGCTGCTCGACGGTCGTGTGCGCGTAGCCGTACGCGGCGAACAGGTCCCGCCCGGCCCGCAGAAGCCGGCCACGCCACTGCGCCCGGTCCTCGGCGGACTCGGTCATCCCTGTTCCGCGGCTCACCACGGCATTCACCACAGGTCCTCCTTCGTCGGCCCGGAGTCGCTGTCATTGTCCTCGCTCCGCCCCGACGGCGGCGGATCCGCCACACCCACGGGCGGGGGGCGCGTGGCCGGACGACGCCATCGGCCATCGTGGATCCATGGCCTGTCCCGACACCGGCGGTGACGACATCGACGCCGACGCCGCCGAGGCGGTCTTCACGTCGGCACTTCCCAGGGCCACCTGCACCTGGATCGAGCGAAACGGGTCACCGGGCGGCTGCTCCTGACCATGCGACAGCGTCCGGCCTGCGTCCCTCAGACCGGCCGGACCGACTGCCTGCCGTCGGCAGGATCGGCCACCGGCAGCACGGTGTCCAACCGCCGCAAGCAGCCCCGCCGTTGGACGACCGAGAGCCCCGCGACCGCTGCCCCGAGCACGAGCCAGCCCGCCGGGCCGGCGGTCAGCACGACACCGGTCAGCAGCAGCGGTCCGGCAGACTTCTGTACGGACTGGGACATGCCGGCCACTCCCAGATAGGGAGCCCGTGCTTCCGGGGGCGCGAGCGACACGGCCAGTTCCCAGGAGCTCACCGACCGCATCAGCTCCGCCAGGGTGACCAGCATCGCCGCGACGAGCAGGGCGATCGACGCCGACCAGGCCGCGCCTCCGGTGGCGGTGGCCGGCACCGCGCAGCAGGCGAGCATCGTCAGCCCGTACACGACCACCGCTCCCGCTGCCTGGCGCGGCTCCTTCACCTTCGCCGACACCCGCATCTGCAGAACGACGACGAGCACGGTGTTGATCACCAGGAAGGCCGGGACGAAGACGTGCGGCGCCTTCGTGTGGTTCACCAGCCACAGCGGCAGCCCGACGTTGAGGATCGAGTCGTCCAGGTTCATCGGAATGTCCAACAGGACGAACCGGAGGTAGCCGCGATCGCGCCACGGGCTCGGCGCGGCCGGCCCGCCCGCTGCGGCCGCGTCGCCGGTCCGCGCCGCCACACGCCCGGGGTCGCGCGGCTCCCGGGTCCGCCACACCAGCGCCGCGGCCACCAGGAACGAGAGTGCGTTGCACAGGATCAGGGCGCGGTACGCATCGCGGGTGCCCACGGCCAGGCCGATTGCGGCGATCCCCGCACCGAACGCATACCCGGCGTTCGCCACACTGCGCGACAGCGCCTGGTACGTGGTGCGCCGCTCGCCCGCCACCCGCGTGGCGAAGAGCATCTCCAGCGTCTTGGCCGCCCGGTCGCCGAGGTAGGTGACGGCGACGACGGGCAGCAGCACGTAGAAGCCGGTGCAGATGAGCATCAGACCGAGGGTTCCGAGGCGGAGGAGGTGACAGCCGATCAGCAACGAGCGCACCGGGAAGCGACCGGCGAGGCGCCCCACGATCGGCGATCCGGCGATGCCCGCCACCCCGGCGGCGCCCAGAAGGAGGCCCAACTGCCGGGCGTCCAGGCCGGTGACGAAGGTGAAGTACAGAACCGAGGACGCGCCCCAGACTCCCGAACCGGTCCTGTCGAGGAGCTGGCCGAGCAGCATGATCCGCCCGTCCCGGCCGCCCGGCGGACGGCGCAGCTGCGCCAGGAGCCCGGCCTCGCGCTGCCGGGCTTCCCGGGTCCTGGCCCTCTCGGCCTGTGCGCCGCGCCGCATCGCCGGCCTCCGATCCGCTGCGAACATATCTCGACATCAAGAGATTCAGAGGCAGCCTGCCGGAGACTCATCTCGACGTCAAGATACTTGACGTCAACAGGATTCTGGTCGCATCCGGCGGATACGCCGCCGGACGCAAGCCCCGGCCGAACGCGGGAATCGTTGATCTACGAACTCCCGCTTCACTGCGCAAACGGACATTGCGCACGGCAACGCGCCTACCACGAGGGCCTCTTCAGGAGACCTCCGCCTCACCCGCCGGCACAGTCACCGTCAGTTCGTGCAACAGCTCCGCATTCACGAACGGCGCCTCGGGCGTGGGCAGGGAGCGCCAGTCGAGCGGCCAGGTCAGCCCATGCAGCGCAGGCACCCCGACAAACGCCGCCGCCCGCCCGTCCCGGCTCATCGCCTCCGCACCGGCCGGCCAGCGGTACGCACGCGCGGTTTGCGGCGGCAACAGGAAATACATGCTCCGCGCCCCGATCCGCGAGCGCACGATGGGGCCCGCCCGGAAGTCGGTGAACTGCATGATCTCGTACGCGACTTGCTCGCCCCACAGGCCACCGATCCGTACGGCGTCGAAGTGGATGCCCGCATACCGAAGGGCATGCCCGCTCGCAGGCACCCACGAGGGCACCGGGTCCAGTGAACTTTTCCGTTCCATACGGAAAGCGTCGCGGCCCACACGTACCGTGACCAGGGACACAAGGCGTCTGTGCACTGTTGTGCACTCGGGAGGTGGGCTGTGCACTCGGGTGGCCAAAGGGGCGGCAACGCCCAGATGTTCGGGACGTTATTGCGCTTCTTCCGTGAACAAGCGGGGGTGTCTCAGGAAGCCCTCGGCTTGAAGATCGGGTTCTCCAAATCGCAGGTGGCGATGGTGGAACGGGGGCAGCGTCCACCGAAGGGCGACTTCATCGCACGGGCGGACGACGTGCTGGGTGCACAGGGTGCACTGCTGGCGGCGGCGGAAGAGCTCACGTTCAGCCACTTGGCTTCCTGGTTTGAGCCGTTCGCCGAGGAAGAAGCCACGGCATCAGCGAGGCACGAGTACGAGACGCATGTAGTGCCCGGCCTGTTACAGACAGAGGAGTACGCCCGTGTCGTCTTTGGTGGTGCCCATCCGCCCATCGACGATGAAGAGGTCGAGGGCAGAGTGGCGTCCCGCTTGGCACGCCAGAGCCTTCTGACCCGAAAACCCACGCCGGACATCAGCTTTGTCCTGGAACTCAGTGCGCTCACCCACCCCCTTGGCGGCCGCAAGGTATACAAGCATCAGCTCCAGCACATCCTCGATGTCGGGCAGCTACGACACGTTCACATGCAGGTGATGTCACCGCATCGGGAGACCCATGCCGGGCTCAGTGGACCGTTCGTCCTCCTGGAGACCAAGGAGCGCCGCCAGTTCGCCTACCTCGAAGTTCAGAACCGCAACTTCCTCATCAGCGAACAACCGGATCTGGGAAACCTGTTCGGCAGGTATGGCATTCTGCGGGCGCAGGCTCTCAGCCCCGAAGAGTCCAGGAAGCTGATCGAACAGGTGGCGAAGGAACTATGAGCACCGACCTCAACTGGTTCAAGTCCAGCTACAGCGGCGAGGGCAGCGGTAACTGCATCGAGGTCGCCACCTGCCCCCACACCGTCCACGTCCGCGACTCCAAGGACGCCACCGTCCCCGCCCTCGCCCTCTCCCCCGCCGCCTGGACCGCCTTTCTGGGATTCGCCGCCGCTCAATAGGGTGTTGGCATGTCCAACGAGTCCCCGCTGATCCAGAGTCTGCGTACCGCTGTTGCCGCGGCGCCCTCCGACGTGCCTCTTCGGCTGCATCTCGCCGAGTTGTTGCTCGGCGAGGGGCTGAGCGACGCCGCCGTCGCCGAGGCTGCCGTCGCGCTTCAGCATGCGCCGGGCGACTCCGCCGCGCGGGCGCTCATGGTCCGGGCCATGGGCATGCCCGCGGCCGCCCCGGAGGCCCCGGATACCCTCGAGGCGCCGACCGCACCCGAGGCGCCCGCGGGACCGACCGCCGGGTTCGACTGGCGTGCCGCCGAGGACGAGATCAGGGGCGCCGTGCCGCCCCGCTTCGTCACCTCCGAGACTCCCGAGGCCCCGGTCCCGGTGGACGGTCAGGGCGCCCCGGGCGACGCCCCCACCTGGGAGGTCGACACCCCGGGTTCCGTGACGCTCGCCGACGTCGGCGGCATGCACGAGATCAAGGAGCGCCTCGAAGCCGCTTTCCTCGCTCCCATGCGCAACCCCGAGCTCGGCCGGCTGTACGGAAAGAGCCTGCGCGGCGGGCTGTTGATGTACGGGCCGCCCGGGTGCGGGAAGACGTTCATCGCGCGGGCCGTCGCGGGAGAGCTCGGGGCGAGCTTCATGTCCGTGTCCATCAACGACGTGCTCGACATGTGGATGGGCAACTCCGAGCGCAACATGCACGAGGTCTTCGAGACCGCCCGCCGTCAGGCGCCGTGCGTGCTGTTCCTCGACGAGGTGGACGCGCTGGGCGCCAAGCGAAGCCGTATGCACCACGGCGGGATGCGCAACACCGTCAACCAGCTGCTCACCGAGCTCGACGGCGTCGACGGGGCCAACGAGGGCGTGTTCGTGCTCGCCGCGACCAACGTCCCCTGGGACGTGGACATCGCGCTGCGGCGTCCCGGGCGGCTCGACCGCACCCTGCTCGTCCTGCCGCCGGACGCGCCGGCGCGCGAGGCGATCCTCCGCTACCACCTGCGTGACCGGCCGATCGAGTCCGTCGACCTGGGCAAGCTGGTCAAGGTCACCGAGGACCTGTCCGGCGCCGATCTGGCGCACCTCTGCGAGTCCGCGTCCGAGCGGGCGCTGCTCGACTCGACCCGTACCGGCACGGTCCGGATGATCAATATGAAGGACCTGCTGGCCGCGGCGAAGGAGGTCCGGCCGTCCACCGACCCCTGGTTCGCCTCGGCGCGCAATGTGGCGATGTTCGCCAACGAGGGCGGGATGTATGACGAGTTGCTCGCCTATCTGAAGAGGAAGCGCAAGCTGTGACCACCGCCGGGCAGGACCTCACCGAACAGGCGTCCGCGCTGCTCTCGCTCGACCGCGTCGACGAGGCGAAGGCGCTGCTGGCGAAGCGGCTGGCCCAGGACCCCGAGGACGTCCAGGCGTGGGCGAAGCTGGCCCGCTGCCATCTGCGGGTCAAGGAGTACGACAAGGTCATCGAGGCGACCGGGGCGGCGCTGGCGATCGACCCGGAGTACGTCGACGCGCTGATCGTCCGGACCTACGGGATGCGCCGGACGACGCGCCCCGACGAGTCCCTCGCGGCGGCGCAGGACGCGGTGCGGATCGCCCCGCACATGTGGCAGTCGTACGTCGCGCTCTCCGAGGCGCTCGGTGCCTGGCAGCCGCGCTGGCCCGAGGCGCTGCAGGCGGCGCAGGAAGCGGTCCGGCTGGGCCCGGAGGAGACCGGGGCGTACTACGCGCTGTGGAAGGCCGCCCTGCTCAACGGCCGGAGCGACCTCGTCGAGCTGGGGGTGCGCGAGACCCTGCGGATCGACCCCACCGACGCATGGGCGCTGCGCGAACACGCGGACCGGCAGGCCGCGGCGCCCGGGGTGAAGCCGAAGCAGCGCGCCGAGGTGTACGCGTCGGCGCTGGCCGCCGACCCGGGCTCGGCGGGGCTGCGGCTGGGACTGGACCGGGCGGTGTTCCAGATGCTGCGCGGCACCCGGTGGCTCGCCGTGCTGAGCCTGCTGGTGGCGGGCGCGGCGATCAACCTCTTCCCGTCCGACGGGGACGCTCCCGACCTGCCGCTGCCGCTCGGCAGGCGGCTCTACGTGCTGGCGTTGATCGGGGTGGTCTGGGCGTTCGGCGCGTGGCGGCGCTACCGGAAGCTGCGTGCGGGGGTGCAGCTGAGCGTGCGGTCGCTGGTGCGGCGGATGTTCTGGGCGCGGCTGGTGCTCGTGCAGGCGGTGCTGGGAACGCTCTGCGCGGTGGCGATCGCGGCGGTGCCGTGGACGGACCGGGGCGTTCCGCAGGTGATCTTCTGGGTGGGGCTCGCCCCGACGCTGCTGACGATCTGGTTCGACCGGCCGCGCACGCGGTAGGGGCCGCGTGCCCCTGGCAGAACCGGAGGAAGAAGAGCTCGCACGGGGGGCGCGAGTACAGCTTCGACCAGGAGCTGTACAAGCGCCGCCACGCCGTGGAATGCGGAATCACCGCGTCAAGCGGCACAGGGCCGGGGTGACCCGGTGCGACAGGCTCGCAGTCCGCTGCGAAGCCACCGTCCAGATCGCCGCCGTCAATGACTGGCTCTGAACCCGTGAGTCAAACGGCCCCTGGGCCGGGTCAGTATCCGATGGCCTCTCGGAGAAGCAGCACGGTGCCGCGCCCCGGGCGGGGTTCCGCGTTGAGGACGAGCAGCCGGTTGACGGCGCTGGGCATCCCGTACGCCGCCTGGGCGCGGGCGTTCTCCAGCGGGAGGGCGTGCTCCTCGACGCGGCGCAGCGCTGTGCTCAGGTCAGGCACCACCTTCTGCGCGCCGACGATCCAGACCGCGTGGGCGGCGCCGCCCGCGTTGGCAGGGAGTTGGCTGCCGCTGCCCGAGGCAAGAACGAGCGAGCCGGTCTCGGTGACCGCGGCGACGCTGTTGACGACGAATTCGGGGCCGGCGACCAGCCTTCGGATCTCGTCGGCGCCGGTGGCACGGTCGATGGCCAGGGCGCGCGGCCTGATGGCGTCGTACCGGCCACTGGCGTTGATGTCCTCGTCGATGCCGGACAGTCGGAGAGTCTCGCTGGCTCCGGTGAGCACGCCGGCGCCCTCGGGGACCAGGTCCTTGATGCGGGCGCGCGCGGCCGCGGCGTCGTCGAGGATCTCGGCGGCGAAGCCGTTGGCACGCAGCGCGGCGGCTACCCGCTCCAGTTGTTCGACCGATGCCGGGTCGGCGAAGGATGCGGCCGGAGCCGGGGTGGCCGTGGCGTCTGCCGGGTTGGTCCCGGAGCCCTGCGCCGAGTGGGGCGCCGTGCCCGCCAGCGGGGAGGTGTCGAGGTACCTGACCTCGTACACCCGCTCGGCGAACTTCCAGCCCTCCGCGGTGCGCTGGTAGCGGTCGTGGTAGACGGCGTAGTTCAGACCCTGGCGTCCGTCGAGGGTGCGCGCGAGTTCTTGGATGTAGGCGCGGCCGGTCGCGGTGTCGCCGTCGAGCAGGATCGTGCCGGGGTGTGTGGTCTGTACGAAGAAGTCCCACTGGCTCTGCAGCTGCTCGCCCCCGGCACGGATCTCCTCCTGGCCGACCTGCTCGGCGGGGATGTTGGGCATGCGCAGGGCACCGTTCGGTGTGAACAGCGACGCCAGGCGGGGTCGGTCGCGCATCATCGCCGCGTCGGTGAACTCGCCGCGCAATGCCTCGATCTCGACGCGGTCCGCGATGGCCTGGAAGTCGTTCATCGTCAGTCACCTCTCCGTCTTGTTGTCGTCCTCACCGGTACGACAACGCAGCCCTTCGGAATGTGAGGCGGCGCCTCGGCCTCACATTCCGGTGTGCTGTCCTGTCGTAACGGATAGAGGCACAGAGGCGACCGGGGGAGACGGCCAGACCATGACCACCAGAGCCGAGCCCGGCGACGATCAGAGCGATCCGGGCCTCAGCGCGATCATGAGCGAGCGGCGCCGGCTGATCAACCTCGGCTATCGACTCCTCGGGTCCCTTGCCGACGCCGAGGACGTCGTGCAGGAGACCTACGCCCGCTGGTACGTCATGTCCGCGCGGGAGCAGCAGGCCATCGAGTCGCCCGGCGCCTGGCTGGTGACGGTCGCCAGCCGCATCTGCCTGAACCTGCTCGGCTCGGCGCGGGCCAGGCGGGAGACGTACGTGGGTGACTGGATCCCGGAACCGCTGCCCGAGCCCACGGAGTGGATCACCGGCCCCTCCGGCGTCGACGGGAGCGACCCGGCCGATCGGGTCACCCTCGACGAGTCGGTGACGATGGCCTTCCTGGTCGTCCTCGATTCGATGACCCCGGCCGAGCGCGTCGCGTTCGTCCTGCACGACGTCTTCCGCTACCCCTTCGGCGAGGTCGCCGAGATCGTCGGCCGCACTCCGGCGGCGTGCCGCCAACTGGCCTCGTCCGCCCGCCGTCGCATCCGCACCGCGCAGACCCCGGCGGGCCCGAGTGCCGGGCAGGCCGGCATCGTCAGGCAGTTCAAAACGGCGTGGGAGGCCAAGGACATCGACGCCCTGATCACCCTGCTCGACCCCGACGCCACCGCGACCGCCGACGGCGGAGGGCTGGCCCTCACCCACCTGCACCCGATCGTGGGCGGTGAGCAGATCGCACGTGCCTACGCCGAGATCGCCCGTGTGTCGGGCCACCGCACGACGTTCCTGGAGTGCACGGTCAACGGCCTGCCCGGCTTGGTGGCGCAGCAGGACGGCAACATCGCGACCGTGTTCGCGTTCGAGATCGTGGGCGACCGGGTCAGGCATATCTGGGCGGTGCGAAACCCCGAGAAGCTCCGTCCCTGGCGGAGCAGCTGAGGCACGGTCCGACACACGGCAGCGCTCGGATCGTGACCCGCACCGACCCGCACCGAGCCCGCATCTCGAACACGTCCTGGTGCCGGGCCCCCGGATCGGGACCGTACCGTCGAGAACCGTCGTACGACGCGGTCAGCGGGCGAGCCGACCGAGCAGCGAACCGGCGGCGACGATGCCGACGAACGCGGCGAGGACGAGTACCGCGAAGTCGAGGCCGAGGTGGGCCGGCGTACCGATGAGCAGTCCGCGCAGGGCGTCGACCTGGTAACTCAGCGGGTTCGCCCTGCTGATCGCCTGGAGCCAGCCGGGCATCAGCGCGACCGGGTAGAGCGCGTTGGAGGCGAAGAACAGCGGCATGGTGATGGCCTGGCCGATGCCCATCAGCCGGTCGCGGGTGAGGACGATCCCGGCGATCGACATCGACAGGCAGGAGAAGAACGCGGAGGCGAGGACGACCACGACGACCACGCCCAGCAGTCGCAGCGGGTTCCAGGTCATGCCGACGCCGAGCGCCACGGCGATCACGATGACGACCGCCGCCTGGATCACGGCTTTCACCCCGGCGGCGAAGGCCTTGCCTGCCACCAGGGCGGTCCTGGGCGTCGGCGTGACCATGAGTTTGGTGAGGACGCCGGAGTCCCGCTCCCAGATGATCATGATGCCGTAGAAGATCGCGATGAACATGGCTGACTGGGCGATGATCCCGGGCGCCAGGAAGTCGAGATACGGAACGCCACCGGTGGGGATGGCGTGGATACGGGAGAACGTCTGGCCGAAGATCAGCAGCCAGAGCGCGGGCTGGACGGCGCGGGTGTAGATCTCGGCACGGTCGTGGCGCAGCTTCTGCAGTTCGACGGCGCACATCGCCGCGACCCGCGCGGGGACGACGCGCCAGCCCGTGCGGGCGGGCGGCGGTTCCAGGAGGAGGGCGAAGCGGCTGTCGGGCGAGCCGGGTTCAGCCGCGGCGGGACGCGGTGCGACGGGTACGGAGGACATCGTTGAAGGCTCCCTTCTCTCCGGGAGAACCGGGGTCGTCCAGGCCGCTTCCGGAGTGGTACCGGAAGACGTCCTCCAGGGTCGGTGGCGGCAGAGCCGCATCGCCGGACTCCTCGCGGTGCGCGACCAGTTCGTTCTTGAGCTCGGCGGGCGTGCCGAGCGCGCGCAGTCTGCCCAGATGCATCAGGGCGAGCCGGTCGCAGCGCTGGTCGGCCTCTTCCATGGAGTGGGTGGTGACCAGCACGGTCATCCCGGTGCCGACACGGATCTCGGTGATGCGGTCCCAGACGCTGTCGCGCGCGATCGGGTCCAGGCCGATGGTCGGCTCGTCCAGGATCATCAGGCGGGGTGCGCTGACCAGCGCCTGCGCGAGTTCGAGGCGGCGCACCATGCCACCGGAGTACGTGGCGGCGAGCCGGTGCGCCTCGGGCCCGAGCCCGACCGCGTCCAGCGCCTGCCCGACGCGGGCGGCACGGTGGCGGCGGGGGACGTCGAAGACACGGGCGAAAAGGGCGACGTTCTCCCGGCCGGTGAGGGCGGCGTCGGCCGACAGTTGCTGCGGTACGTAACCGAGCAGGCGCCGTACGGCCATCTTCTGCCGGGCCGCGTCGTGGCCGAACACATGGATGACGCCGGGAGGTACGGGCAGCAGTGTGGCGATCGCACGCAGGGTGGTGGTCTTGCCCGCGCCGTTGGGCCCGAGGAGTCCGAAGACCTCACCGGGGCGGACGAGCAGGTCCAGGCCGTCTACGGCTTTCGATGTGCCGAAGGAGTAGGTCAGACCGGTGCAGCTGAGAGCGGGAGTCATGGGGTCTCCTCTCCTTCGCGCAGTGACTCGGCGAGTCTGCGCAGTGACGGGAGCGCGGCGGTCAGCGCGGCCCGGTCGGCGGCGTCGAGTCTCGCCACGTGTTCACGGAAGAGCGCGTCGCGCCGGGCCCGCCAGTCGCGCAGCCGGTCGACTCCCGCCGCGGTCGGGTGGAGGAGCGCGGCACGCCCGTCGCCCGGGTCCGGCTCCCGACGCAACAGGCCTTCCCCGACAAGGTGGTTGACCAGGGTGGAGACGGAGTTGGGCGCGAGGCAGAGTTCTCGCGCGGCCGCCGAGACCCGGATTCCGGGCCGGGCGGCAACCAGCCGCAGCAGTTCCGCGTGCGCTCCGCGCAGCCGGGGCGTGGGCAGACCGCTCCACAGTCTCCGCCGGGCGAGCCGCTGGATGCGGGGCAGAAGTCCGGCGAGTTCATCGGGGAGATCACTCGCCACCACGTGCCCATTTTACCTCTGTTTGCGAGGTATTACGTGGCAGGAATTCCGCGAAGGGAGCCACCCGGAGCGGTGCGTCGACGAGCCGGGGCGCGGCCGCGCCACCCGCTACGGAAGGACCGCGAAGTCCACTTCGGACGCGGGCAGCACGCGGATGCTCCGCCCGGGGAAGTCGATGTGCCGGTAGATCTCGTTGTGGTGCGCGATCGACCGGTCCGGCGCGGCGTACTCGCCGGCGTCGGGCCGGACGGACGTGGTGTGCCCGTCGGCCACCAGCACCAGGTCGTACCGGTGGCTCAGCGCCTGCCGCGCCGTGGTGTCCACGCAGATCTCGGTCGCGAACCCGGTGACGACCACCTCGGTGACTCCCAGCGCCGTGAGGGTCTCGTCGAGACCGGTGTCCAGGAAACTGTCCGCGCTGGTCTTGTGGACGACCTCCTCGTCGGCGGCGGGCACGAGTTCGGGCACGATCCGCCAGCCTTCGGTGCCGGCCTCCAGCCCTTCGCCCCGGTGCTGAATCGTCACGATCGGCACGCCCGCGGCCCTGGCACGTTCGCGGAGCCCGGCGATCGTGGCGACGGTCTCGAAGGCCCGGTGCGCGATGGCCACCAGGGTGTTCTGCATGTCGATGACGAGGAGCGCGGGGGCGTGTGGCATGGGTCCACGCTAGTGCCCCTGATGGGCTCAGCGCTCCGGGAACCGCTCCCCGCACCGGCTGCAGAACACCGGTGCCGGGTCCGGTGAGAGCCGGCCGCACTCGGGGCAGACCAGGTCCAGCATGCAGGGCGCCTCGCCGCCTTCGTACGCCGTCGAGGGCGCGACCGAGGGCTTGATGGTCAGGCCGGGGCGGCGGCGGTGGACGGTCAGATAGGCCAGACCGTCCGGTCCCGCGGCGAGGGCGCGTCGGGAGGTGCGGGGCAGCCAGACGACAGTGCTCGGCGCCAGGTTCAGCACGTCGCCCCCGGCGGCGACCCGGCCGCTGCCCGCGATGGCGACGAGAAGGACGTCCAGGACGTCCTCCTGATGCTCGCCGACCTCGGCGCCCGGCGGCAGACGCACCAGATTGGCGTCCAACTCACGATCATTTTCGGCCAGTTGCCAGAGGGCGCCACGCTCCTCCGGGCCCGCTTCGGTGAGTAGTTCGTCGAGTACGGCCAGGATCCGGGCGGTGGAATTCACGGCAGCCAGGCTACGCCCCGCCCTAGTGTGAACCCTTCCGCCCGGACCCAGGAGGATGCCGTCATGGACCATGAGCCCGGCGAGAAGTACCCGCCGATCGAGCCGTATGACCACGGGATGCTCGACGTCGGCGAAGGCAACCTCGTGTACTGGGAGGTCTGCGGCAATCCGGACGGCAAGCCCGCGCTCGTCGTCCACGGAGGTCCCGGTTCGGGGTGCGGGGCGTGGGCGCGGCAGTATTTCGACCCGGACCGGTACCGGGTCGTCCTCTTCGACCAGCGGGGCTGCGGCCGGTCGACCCCGCACGCGAGCGACCCCGCCGCCGACATGCGGTACAACACGACCGACCGTCTGATCGCCGACATGGAGCGCCTGCGCGTGCGCCTCGGGATCGACACATGGCTGCTGTACGGCGGGTCCTGGGGTTCGACGCTGATCCTGGCGTACGCCGAGGAACATCCGGACCGGGTCTCGGAGATCGTGATCCCGGCCGTCACCACGACCCGGCGCAGCGAGATCGACTGGCTGTACCGGGGCGCCGGGCAGATCTTCCCGGAGGCGTGGGACCTGTTCCGGGCCGGGGTGCCGGAGGCCGAGGACAGGCCGACCCCGGACGTCCTCGCCGCCTACGCCCGACGGATGGAGAGCCCGGACCCGGAGGTACGGGCGAGGGCGACGGCGGACTGGTGTGCGTGGGAGGACGCGGTGCTCTCCCACGAGACGTACACGGGACCGCCCCCGTACAGCGGCAGGCCGGGCAGGGCACAGCAGGCCCTGGTGCGGATCTGCTCGCACTACTTCTCCAACGGAGCCTGGCTGGAGGAGGGGCAGCTGATCCGGAACGCCGGGCGGCTGGCCGGGATCCCGGGGGTACTGGTGCACGGCCGGTTCGACCTGGGCGGGCCCCTCATCACCGCCTGGGAGCTGGCCAAGGCATGGCCGGACGCGGAGTTGACCGTGATCGACGGGGCGGGGCATCTGGGCGGTGCGGCGACCAGCCGGGCTGTGCTGGAGGCGTTGGACCGGTTCGCGTCGCGCTGAATCCTCTCCGACGGATCGTCGCCGGGGACCGCGCCCGACCCGCCGAAAAGGGTAAAGACCAAGCCAGGTGCCGGGGGTGGCTGGACGGGTCGGCGGACGGTCATGGAAAGCTGTGCGAACGCCGTGATGCCACGGCTCCTTGCCACCCCCCGTGACACCCCGAGGGATACGACGTGAGATCGCACCGAAGAATATGGACCACGGCTGCCGTGACAACGGCAGCCGTGGCAGGTTTCGTGGTGTTTCAGAACGTGACCGACGACTCGGCGAATGACAGTGACAGCAAGGCCGGTCCGGTCAGGACCGATGTACGGAAGACGGAACTGAAGGTTGCCGCGGACGGCAGTTCCGCGTCGCTCGGCCGGCGGGACACCGCACCGTTCAGCATGCTGGGGGTCACCTGGACCGACCCGGCGGCGAAGGTGACGGGAGCGGTCGAGGTACGGACCAGGTCGGCCTCGAACGGCACCTGGTCGTCCTGGCTGCCGCTGGAGACCGACAACGACGGCCGCACGGAGGCGGGCCGCTCCGGCGTCCGCGGGGCCACCGAACCGCGGTGGGTCGGCCCGTCCAACGGCGTCGAGGTACGCGTCACCGCGGGCGCCAAGGTCTCCTCGAAGCTGCCCGCCGGGCTGCGGCTGGACACCATCGACCCCGGCAAGGGCTCGTCGCTGCACGCCGACCCGGCCGCCTTCGTCGCCGAGACCGACGCCCCGGCCGAGCCGTCGCCGTCCGACTCCCCCTCGGCCGATCCGACGGTCACCGAGGAACCGACCCCCTCGGCCACGGAGTCCGACACCGCCCCGGCATCCGAGCCGCCGTCCGTGACACCTTCCGAGACGGCCACGGACAGCCCCTCGCCCACGGCGAGCGACAGCTCCTCGCCGTCCGCGAGCACCTCGCCGTCCGCGTCGCTGCCGCCCGCGCCGCCGTCCACCGTGCCCAAGCCGCCCGTCACCTCGCGTGCGGGCTGGGGCGCCGACGAGTCGATCAGCCCGGAGGCGCCGGAGTACAACGAGACGGTCAAGGCCGTCTTTGTCCACCACACCGCAGGGACCAACGACTACTCCTGCGCCGACTCCGCCTCCATCGTCCGCGGCATCTACGCGTACCACGTGAAGAGCGAGGGCTGGAAGGACATCGGCTACAACTTCCTGGTCGACAAGTGCGGGACGATCTTCGAGGGCCGCAAGGGCGGCCTGGACCGGCCGGTCCTCGGCGCACACACCTACGGCTTCAACCGTGAGTCGACCGGTATCTCCGTGCTCGGCACCTACACGGACACGGCCGCCCCGAGTGCGGTGACCACCTCGGTGGCCCGGATCGCCGCGTGGAAGCTCGGTCAGTACAAGGGCGACCCGGCGGGCAGCACCATGCTCACCGCGGGCGCCACCGGGTCCAACGGCTTCGGGAAGGCCTTCACCGCCGGTACGCAGTACTCGTTCAAGCAGATCTCCGGCCACCGCGACGGCTTCAACACCGAGTGCCCCGGAACCAAGCTGTACGGGCAGCTGCCCACGATCCGCAGCCTCGCCGCGGGCCCCGTCACCGGACTGGCCATCAAGTCGGTGACCGGCGCCACCCTGTCCGGGACGTCGTACTACACCAAGTCCGCGATCACGGTCGGCTGGTCGGCGAGCACGCCGAACGCCTTCATCTCCAAGTACGAGCTGCTGGTCGACGGCAAGAGCGTCGCCACCGCCGCGGGCACCGCCACTTCGGCGAAGGCCACCCTCGGCGTCGGCACGCACTCGGTGCAGGTCCGCGCCACCCACCAGTCCGGGAAGACGACCCTGTCCGCTGCGGCGACCGTGGTCGCCGACCAGACGGCGCCGAGCTTCACCACCAAGCCGAACCTCGCGCTGCGCACCGGCACGGTGAACACCACCGCCGTCCCGCTCACCCTGAAGTGGAAGGCGACCGACGCCGCGTCGCTCAAGGAGGTCCGGCTGACCGCTCCGGTCGCCAAGACCTACGGTCCGACCACCACGAGCGCCTCGCACACCGTGAAGTCCGGCGTGGCGACCACCTGGTCCATGAAGGCGTACGACCTCGCGGGCAACACCGCGGCGGCCTCCGTCTCCGGCACCCCGGTCATCCTCCAGGAGACCTCGGCCACGAAGACCGGCACCTGGACGACCAAGTCCTCGTCCTCGTACCTGGGCGGCAAGTCGTACTCCAGCTCCTCCAAGGGTGCGAGCCTGAGCTGGACGTTCACCGGCCGTTCGGCCGCCTGGGTGGTCTCGCGCGCCGCCACGTCCGGCCAGGCGTACGTGTACGTCGACGGTACGAAGGTGGCCACGGTCGACCTGAAGTCGTCCACCACCAAGTACCGCGACGCCCTGTGGACGAAGAGCTGGTCCACCAGTGCCAAGCACACCGTCAAGATCGTCGTCGTCGCCACCTCGGGTCGTCCGGCGATCACGACGGACGGCCTCGTCTACCTCAAGTAGCCGCCGCGGTCCGCTGACTGACGTACCCGCATGACCTGAGCCCGGCTCCGCGCACCTGTGTCGCAGAGCCGGGCTCAGGCGTTCGGTCGGCCCCGTCGCCTACCAGGCGAAGGCCTCCGGCGACGGACCCGGGCCCGGGAAGATCTCGTCCAGGGACGCGAGGACCTCGTCCGACAGCTCGAGGTCCACCGCGCGCACCGCCGAGTCCAACTGTTCCCGCGTGCGCGGGCCGGAGATCGGTCCCGTCACGCCCGGGCGGGTCAGCAGCCAGGCCAGCCCCACCTCGCCGGGCTCCAGACCGTGCTTGTCGAGCAGGTCCTCGTACGCCTGGATCTGCGCCCGCACCGTCGTGTTGGCGAGCGCGTCCGCGGACCGGCCGGACGCCGAACGGGCCGCGCCGCCCTCGCGCTCCTTGCGGATCACACCGCCGAGCAGTCCGCCGTGCAGCGGGGACCACGGGATGACACCCAGTCCGTACTCCTGCGCGGCCGGGATGACCTCCATCTCGGCGCGGCGCTCGGCGAGGTTGTAGAGGCACTGCTCGCTGACCAGCCCGTACGAACCGAGGCGCCTGGCGGTCTCGTTGGTCTGGGCGATCTTCCAGCCGGCGAAGTTGGACGAACCGGCGTAGAGGATCTTGCCCTGCTGGATCAGTACGTCGATGGCCTGCCAGATCTCCTCGACCGGGGTGGAGCGGTCGATGTGGTGGAACTGGTACAGGTCGATGTGGTCGGTCTGCAGCCGCTTGAGGCTGGCGTCGACGGCCCGCCGGATGTTGAGGGCGGAGAGCTTGTGGTGGTTGGGCCAGGCGTCGCCTTCCGCGGCCATGTTCCCGTACACCTTGGTGGCGAGAACGACCTTGTCGCGGCGTTCGCCGCCCTGGGCGAACCAGGTGCCGAGGATCTCCTCGGTACGGCCCTTGTTCTCACCCCAGCCGTAGACATTGGCGGTGTCGAAGAAGTTGACGCCCGCGTCCAGAGCGGCGTCCATGATCGCGTGACTGTCGGCCTCATTGGTCTGCGGACCGAAGTTCATCGTGCCGAGGACAAGTCGGCTGACTTCGAGTCCGGTGCGTCCGAGCTGCGTGTACTTCATGGGCACCAAGCCAACGCCTTCGAGTCCGCTCGAGGCAAGTGGCCGGCGGGCGGTCTCAGCGGGTTTCGAGGTCCTCCAGCGTCGTTGCCGGCCAGCTCAGTTCCGCCTCACTCGTCGCGCGCGCGATCGTGAGAACACCTCGGCGGAGCAGGTCGTCGAACGCCTCCGCTCCGAGCGGGCGCTCGCCCTCGGAGTCGTAGTCGTGGAAGAAACTGCTCGGCTCCTGCAGGAACGCCGGCCTGCGCCGCAGCACGTCCGCCTGCTCGGCGGGCGCCGGGAGATGGCGGAGGAAGGCGAGCACGGTGAACCAGCGGTTCTCGTCGCTGATGTCCACCGCGTCGGCCTCGCTCAGCCGGCGGCGCAGCTCCTCGCGCCCCTCTTCCGTCAGGGTCAGCGCGTGGCGGGGGGCGGCCCTGCTGCCGGGCTCGGTCCGGCGACCGAGCCATCCGTCGCGCTCCAGGGGTGCGGGTCGTGCCGGTCCCGGAGTGCGGACACAACATCATGCTGGACAACCCCGAGGCGTTCGCGAGGGAGACCGCCCGGGGGCTCGCCTGAGGGGAGCCGGTGTCGGCCGCTCAGCCGCCGAGCGCGGCTGCCACGGCGACGACGGCGAACATCAGCACGAGCACGGCCGCCATGATGCGGTTTCTGGTCTTCGGGTCCACCCGTCGAGCGTAACCGCACCGCTCAGTGTCCCAGCGACCAGGATGCGACCACCTCGTACCGCGGCTGCTCCCCCGGCACCCCGGAAACCGGCAGATTGCTGCGTACGAGAGCCATCTCGCCGACCTCCCACGGTGTGCCCTCGAAGGTGTCCAGGGCCTCCACATAGGGGTGCAGGTCCGCCTCGGCACGACTGCGGGCGAGGGTGAGGTGCGGGGTGTAACGGCGGTGCTCGTCCATCGGCACGCCGGCGCGGCGGGCGGCGGCGTCGGCACGCTCGGCGAGGAGCCTCAGAGTGTCGAGGCCGCCCGCGGCCCCGGCCCACAGCACATGACCGTCGAACCGGCCGCCGCGGTGGATGCGCAGCGGGAACCGCTCGGTGCGACCGGCGGCGCGCCCCAGCCGCTCGTGCAGATCGGGCAGCAGCGCGTCGTCGACCACACCGAGGAACGCGAGCGTGAAGTGCCATGCGTCGGTTCCGGTCCAGCGCAGACCACCGGCGCCCGGAAGGGTGTGCAGCGGGGCGACGGCACGGCGGAGCTCCGCGATGGCGGAGTCGGGCGGCAGAACGGCGACGAAGAGTCTCATGCGGCTCATGAACCGAGTGTCGCACCGTAACGGCGTGTCCCGGTCACCGTGCGTATCGTTGTACTACGCGGCTGCCCGCGCCCGTGCGGCAGCGGGGAGGAGCGGCACGATGACCGTCGTAGACACCGACAGGATCGAGATGGCCGAAGAGCGCGACGAGCGGACTCTGGACTCCATGTTCGAGTGGCTCGAGAAGATGCCCGTCCCCGAGGGAATCAAGACCGAGATCGTCGGGGGAAACATCTTCATGTCGCCTCAGCGGAACACCCGCTGGGACATCATTGCCGACATTTTCGAGCAGCTTCGGGCCACATACCCGCGCAGGCGACTGAAGTCCGATGTGCGGGTCGACTTTCCAGGGCATCTGAACGGGTTCGCGGCAGATGTGCTGGCGCTGACGGAGGACGCCGCGAAGGACGGCAAGGGAAACTGGCTGTTTTCGGGTGTGGAGTTCGTGGCCGAGGTGATCTCGAAGGGCACCGCGATGAACGACTACGGACCGAAGAAGGACGCTTATGCGGCGGCAGGCGTTCCGGTGTACTTGATCGCCGACCCGTACAGCGGCGAGTGCCACGTTTTCCGGAATCCCACGAACGGCGTATACGGATCAAAGCTGACCGTGCTTTTCGGCACGGACATCGACCTCACCGACACCCCTGTCGGCCTCACCCTCCGAACCGACGAGTTCCCACGCGACTGATGTACTCCGCACATGCAGCGGCCCCGACCGGCAGGTTCACCGGTCGGGGCCGTATCACGTCCGCGACGGACCGGCCTCAGGCCGCCGTCGCCAGCTGTTCGCGCGGGACGAACCGCACATGCGGGTGGCCCGGTCGCAGGTCGACCTTGAGGCGCAGGCCGCCGACGCGGGCCAGCATGAAGCCGACGCCGAGCGCGGCCAGCAGCGAGAACGCACCGCCGACCGCCATGGCGGTCCGGACGCCGTACGCGTCGCTGATCCAGCCCACGATCGGGGCGCCCACCGGGGTGCCCCCGGCGAAGACCATCATGTACAGGCTCATCACCCGGCCGCGCATGGCCGGGTCGGCCGCCATCTGGACGCTCGTGTTCGCGCTGATGTTGGTCGTCAGGCCGATCATGCCGATCGGGACCAGCAGGATCGCGAAGAGCCAGACGGACGGGGACAGGGACGCGATGATCTCCAGGAGACCGAATGCGGTGCCCGCCGCCACCAGCATCCGCAGCCGCGAGGAGCGACGGCGGGCGGCGAGCAGGGCGCCTGCCAGGGAGCCGGCCGCCATGAGGATGTTGAAGAACGAGTACATCCCGGCGCCGCCGTGGAAGATCTCGTCCGCGAAGGCGGTGAGCCAGATCGGGAAGTTGAAGCCGAACGTGCCGACGAAGCCGACGAGGACGATCGGCCAGATCAGCTCGGGGCGGCCGGAGACATAGCGCAGCCCCTCGCGCAGCTGCCCCTTGGCGCGCGGCACGACGACCGCCTTGTGCAGTTCGCCCGTACGCATCATCAGCAGACCGACGAGCGGGGCGAGGAACGACAGACCGTTGAACATGAATGCCCAGCCGCTGCCGACCGTGGTGATCAGGACACCCGCGACGGCGGGGCCGATGAGCCGGGCGGACTGGAAATTGGCCGAGTTCAGGCTGACCGCGTTCCGCAGCTGGGCCGGGCCGACCATCTCGGAGACGAACGACTGGCGGGCCGGGTTGTCGACGACCGTGACCATACCGAGGAGGAAGGCGATCAGGTAGACGTGCCAGACCTGGACGACTCCGGAGAGCGTGAGGACGGCGAGGGCGATGCCGCAGAGGCCGAGCGCGGCCTGGCTGACGAGGAGGAGCTTGCGCTTCGGGAGCCGGTCGGCGATGACGCCGCCGTACAGGCCGAAGAGCAGCATGGGAAGAAACTGGAGGGCCGTGGTGATGCCGACGGCGGCGGCGGACCCGGTGAGGCTCAGGACGAGCCAGTCCTGCGTGATGCGGGACATCCAGGTACCGGTGTTGGAGATCACGGCGCCCGTGGCGAACAGGCGGTAGTTGCGGATCTTCAGCGACGAGAAGGTCCCGCCGGGCTTGCTCTCGTGGGTGGACGTCGGTGCGGGGGCGGAGTCTGCTCCGGATCCCGTACTCAAAGGGGTTCGCCTCCTCGGCGTGGACATTTCGCTGACTGACGAGGCAGTGAAAGCGGCACCGGACCGTGGTCCGGAACCGCCGCTACAGGTGGGCGAGCTTTTCCAGTACGGGCGCGGCCTTGCGCAGCGTCTCCCACTCCTCCTCGTCCAGGCCCTCGGCAAGGTTGGCCAGCCAGGCGTTCCGCTTCGAGCGGCTCTCCTCGAGCATGGCTTCGGCCTGCTCGGTCTGGCTGACCATCTTCTGGCGACGGTCATCGGGGTGCGGTTCCAGTCTGACCAGCCCCTTGGCTTCCAGCAGCGCGACGATGCGGGTCATCGACGGAGGCTGCACATGCTCCTTGCGGGCCAGCTCACCGGGGGTGGCGGAACCGCAGCGGGCGAGCGTGCCGAGCACCGACATCTCGGTGGGGCTCAGCGACTCGTCGACGCGCTGGTGCTTGAGGCGTCGGCCCAGCAGCATCACAGCGGAACGAAGGGAGCTCACGGCGGCCGCACTGTCGCCGTCGTGGATCAGGTCAGGCATGTTCCTTAGAATAACTCATTACCCTTCCTAAAGACCACCCGGTGGTACAGGCGCGTAAGATCGCTCACCCGAACGAGTGAGTTGGATGCGGAAAGTGACGCCAGCCGGGCTCGAAGGCCTAACCCTGCTTGCCATGGGATCGACAGTGCTCAGCCTGCGGGTAGACGGTGAGCTGCTCGACAGGCTCCGGCGGCACGCCGCCAAACGCGGAATGAGCGTCCAGGACTATGTGGTCCGGACGCTCATTCGGGACGACTTCGACGAGCGCTTCAAGACGGCCGTCGACGAGACGCAGAAATTCTATGGAGCGGAAGAGGTCACGTGAGGCCGAGAGCCGGCATCGCGTAGTAGAAGACGAAGACCGCCGACACGACGTACATGGCCAGCGGCACCTCGCGCCAGCGCCCCGCCGCCACCCGCAGCACGGAGAAGGCGATGAAGCCGATGCCGATGCCGTTGGTGATCGAGTAGGTGAACGGCATCATCACCATGGCCAGGAAGGCCGGGATGGCGAGCGTGTAGTCGCTCCAGTCGATGTCCCGCACCGAACCCGCGATGATCAGGAAGCCGACGGCCAGCAGCGCCGGAGTGGCCGCCTGCGACGGGACCATGGTCGCCAGCGGCGTCAGGAACAGGGCCACCGTGAACAGCAGGCCGGTCACCACGCTCGCGAAGCCGGTGCGGGCGCCTTCGCCGACGCCCGCGGTGGACTCCACGAAGCAGGTTCCTGCGGAGGCGGAGCTCGCGCCGCCCGCGGCGACCGCGATGCCGTCCACGAACAGCACCTTGTTGATGCCGGGGAAGTTGCCGTCCTTGTCCATCAGCTTGGCCTCGTCGCCGACGCCGAGGATGGTGCCCATCGCGTCGAAGAAGCAGGACAGCAGCACGGTGAAGACGAACAGGATGCCGGTGAGCACGCCGACCTTGTCGAAGCCGCCGAACAGACTGACGTGGCCGATCAGCCCGAAGTCGGGGGTGGCGACCGGATTGCCCGGCCACTGCGGGACGGTCAGGCCCCACGCCTCGCCCGGCAGATCGGCGACCGCGTCGATGATCAGCGCGACGACCGTCATCGAGACGATGGAGATGAGGATCGCGCCCGGCACCTTGCGGACGATCAGCGCGAGCGTGAGCAGCGCGCCGAGGATGAAGACCAGGACCGGCCAGCCATGGAGGTGGCCGTCGCTGCCGAGCTGGAGCGGCACGGTGGTGTGCGCGGCGTCCGGGATGCGGGAGACGAAGCCCGAGTCGACCAGACCGATCAGCAGGATGAAGAGACCGATACCGATGGCGATGCCCTTGCGGAGCGACGTCGGCACCGCGTTCATCACGCGTTCGCGCAGCCCGGTCGCGACCAGCAGCATGACGACGATGCCCGCGAGGACGACCATGCCCATCGCGTCCGGCCAGCTCATCCGGGGGGCGAGCTGGAGGGCGACGACGGTGTTGACGCCGAGGCCGGCGGCCAGCGCGATCGGCACGTTGCCGATGACGCCCATCAGGAGCGTGGAGAACGCAGCGGTCAGCACGGTGGCGGTGACCAGCTGGCCGCCGCTCAGCTGGTGCCCGTACATGTCCTTCGCGCTGCCGAGGATGATCGGGTTCAGCACGATGATGTACGCCATCGCGAAGAACGTGGCGAATCCGCCACGGATTTCGCGTGCGACCGACGACCCCCGCTCGGAGATCTTGAAGAAACGGTCCAGGCCGCCGTGCGGCTGTGGAGCCGGAGGCTGCTTGGAGGCGACCGCAGCGGTGGCCGAGGGGGACATGTATGACCTCAGTCGTACGTAGAGAAAAGTGGTCAGCTTTGGACTTTTACACGAATAAATCGAGCCAGCCATGAGCAGATTCAGTATGAATACATAAGGCAAAGATCGCTATCTCCGCGCGTAGACCCTTGGGCGGACTGGGCCGAGGAGCTTTACATATCGGCCGCATACACTGAGCCCATGGCGAAGTGGACACCGACACACGAGGCACCCGAGCCCCTGGAGGGGCCCGTCGTCGCCACCATCACCGGCGGCACGATCCTCTGGTTCGTCCTCTTCCTCGTGCAGCTGCCGTTCTACGGCTGGTTCGACGACCACGGGCACACGTGGTGGATCTGGACGTGTCTGGCCGGTGCCGGACTCGGACTGATCGGCATCTGGTACGTGCGGGGGCGCGACGCGGCGATCAAGCGGGCGGCCGCCGGGGCCCGACCGGCCGACGCGTCCGGCGCCACCGACGAAAGTCAGGGTCGGCCCTGACTTTCGTACCGCCCGAGGACCATTCCGCTCCTCCTGCGGTCTGATCTTCGACCCCCCGGCGGGTGAACCGGACGTTCCACCCGTACCGTCGGAACCATGACGCAGCGGGCACTCCGCTCCTCCGGGGAGCACACACCCGGCCGACGCTGGCCGGCCAGGATCGACGCCGGTTCCGAACTCGACCCGGTCCACCCGATGAAGCTCCCTGCCACGGCCGTCCGCACGAGCGGGCTGACCGCGGCCGAGGTGGCCGAGCGGATCGCCCGGGGCGAGGTCAACGACGTACCCGTCCGCTCGTCCCGCTCCGTCCACGAGATCGTCCGCGCCAACGTCTTCACCCGGTTCAACCTGATCATCGGCGTGCTCTGGCTGATCATGCTGTTCGTCGCGCCGATCCAGGACAGCCTCTTCGGCTTCGTGATCATCGCCAACACAGGCATCGGCATCGTCCAGGAGTGGCGCGCCAAGAAGACCCTGGACAGCCTCGCGGTCATCGGTGAGGCGAAACCCACGGTCCGCCGCGACGGGGTCGCGGCGGAGATCTCCACCTCCGAGATCGTCCTCGGCGATCTCGTCGAGCTCGGGCCCGGCGACAAGGTCGTGGTCGACGGCGCGGTGGCCGAGGCCGACAACCTGGAGATCGACGAGTCCCTGCTCACCGGCGAGGCCGACCCCGTACTGAAGCAGGCCGGCGACCCGGTGATGTCCGGCAGCTTCGTCGTCGCGGGCGGCGGCGCGTTCTCCGCCACCAAGGTCGGCCGCGAGGCCTATGCCGCGCAGCTCGCCGAGGAGGCGTCCCGCTTCACGCTCGTCCAGTCCGAGCTGCGCAGCGGCATCAGCACGATCCTCAAGTACGTCACCTGGATGATGGTGCCGACCGCGATCGGCCTCATCATCAGCCAGCTCGTCGTCAAGAACAGCAACGTCAGGGACTCGATCGCCCGCACTGTGGGCGGCATCGTCCCGATGATCCCCGAGGGCCTGGTCCTGCTCACCTCGGTCGCCTTCGCGATCGGTGTCGTGCGGCTCGGCCGCAAGCAGTGCCTCGTGCAGGAGCTGCCCGCCATCGAGGGTCTCGCCCGGGTCGACGTCGTCTGTCTGGACAAGACCGGGACGCTCACCGAGGGCGGGATGGACGTCACCGAGGTGCGTCCACTGAACGGCGCGGACGACCCGTACATACGCCAGGTGCTGAGCGCCCTCGGCGCATCCGACCCGCGGCCCAACGCCAGCCTGCAGGCGATCATCGACGCGTACCCGTCCCCGAACGGCGAAGCATGGCGGTGCACGGAGGCTCTCCCGTTCTCCTCGGCGCGCAAGTACAGCGGCGCCGCGTTCGTCGAGACCGACGGGCGGTCGTCGACCTGGCTGCTCGGCGCACCTGATGTGCTCCTCCCGGACGAGGACCCGGCGCTCGGCGAGATCGAGCAGCTCAACGAGCAGGGGCTGCGGGTGCTGCTGCTGGCGCGCGCCGAGGGCGAGCTGGAGGGGCCGGAGATCGCCCACGGGGCCGTACCCACCGCGCTGATCGTGCTGGAGCAGCGGCTGCGGCCGGACGCCGGGGACACGCTGCGCTACTTCGCCGACCAGCGGGTCGCCACGAAGGTCATCTCCGGGGACAACGCCGTCTCGGTCGGCGCGGTCGCGGGCAAGCTCGGCCTGCCCGGCGCCGAGCACACGCTGGACGCGCGCCGGCTGCCCACGGACCCGGACGACATGGCCACGGCCATGGAGGAGAACGCGGTCTTCGGCCGGGTCACCCCGCAGCAGAAGCGCGAGATGGTCGCCGCCCTCCAGTCCCGCGGCCACACGGTCGCGATGACGGGCGACGGGGTCAACGACGTGCTGGCGCTGAAGGACGCCGACATCGGGGTGTCGATGGGTTCGGGCTCCGAGGCGACACGCGCCGTGGCCCAGATCGTCCTGCTGAACAACAGCTTCGCGACGCTGCCGTCGGTGGTCGCGGAGGGCCGCCGGGTGATCGGCAACATCACCAGGGTCGCCACCCTGTTCCTCACGAAGACCGTCTATTCGGTGCTGCTGGCGATCCTGGTCGTCTGCTTCCAGGTCGAGTACCCGTTCCTGCCCCGGCATCTGACCCTGCTGTCGACGCTGACGATCGGCGTCCCGGCGTTCTTCCTGGCCCTCGCCCCGAACAAGGAGCGGGCCCGGCCGCACTTCGTCCGCAGAGTCATGCGGTACTCGGTGCCGTCCGGCGTCATCGCGGGCATCGCCACCTTCGTGACGTACCTGGTCGCCCGGCACTACTACACGGGTACGGAAGCGCTGGGCGCGGAGACCAGCGCGGCGACGCTCACGCTGTTCCTGGTCTCGATGTGGGTGCTCGCGATCATCGCCCGCCCGTACACCTGGTGGCGGATCGTCCTGGTCGCGTCGATGGGTGCGGCGTTCCTGATCGTGCTGATGGTGCCGTGGCTGCAGAACTTCTTCGCACTGAAGCTGGTGGGCACGGTCATCCCGTGGACGGCGGTGGGGATAGCGGTGGTGGCGGCGGCTGCCCTGGAGTTCACCTGGCGACTGGTCAGCCGCCGCTTCCCGGCGTAGCCGTTATCGCACGTCGACGAAGTCACCGGCGGTGGTGACGGCCGGGGTGGTGGACGTACCGGCGAAGCTGTAGCGCCAGTAGCCGTCGACCGAGGCAGTGACCGTGGTCTTCAGGTTGCCGGTGCTGTTCGTCTTGATCGTCTTCACCGTGGTGTAGGTGGAGCTGGTCTTCTTGCGGAACTGGAGCTTGACCGACTGCCCGGTGTAGCCCGCGTACGTGTGCGTCTCCCAGTTGGCACGCGACAGCTTGCCGGTGACCGTGATGGTTTTGCCCTTCTTGACGGGCTCCGGGGAGGCGTTGACCGTCAGCTTCGACAGCCGCTGGATCTTCGCCGTGGCGTAGGAGTCGTAGTGCGTGCTGGAGCCGTCCGTGGCCTCCACGCCGGCGAGGACGTGCCAGGAGCCGGCCAGCGCGTTCTTCGTCAGATCGACCCGCGGGTCGATCGTGATGGTGTACGAGCAGGTGGAGGTGGTGGCACTTGCGGCCTTGCAGGTCGCTGCCTCCTCGTTCGGCAGCAGCGCACCGTCCATGCCCTCTTCCAGGTTCTTCCCGTGCCACAGGATCACCCAGCCGTCGGCGATGCCGGAGGCGTGCGAGGCGGTGACCGACACGGTGATGGTCTTCGCCGCCGTCGTGCCCAGCACGGTGTTCTTGCCGCCGTTGACGCTGACCTTGGAGATGACGGGATCCGCCGTTGCCGCGTGCGCGGCCGGGACGGCGAGGGCGGACAGGACCAGGGCGCCGGACGCGGCGGCGACAGTGGCACGTATGCGCATGTTCTTCTCCGGTGGAGAAAGGGGTCCGTCGGGCAGGTGGCGTGGTGGCTCCGGCAGCGACGGGACCCGATGGGCCAGTGCGTCCGCGGACCCGGCGGGCCGAGCGGGGACGCACGGGATGGGGGTACGAGAAGCGGGACCCCCGTACCGGAGATCCCGCTGCTCGTGTGGACCACGTGTGGAACTACGCCTGCAATCGGGCGTGGAACTACTGCACGTCGACGTAGTCACCCGCGGCGGAGACGGCCGGGGTGGTGGACGTACCGGCGAAGCTGAAGCGCCAGTAACCGTCGACCGAGGCCGTGGCCGTGGTCTTCAGGGTGCCGGTGCTGCTCGAGTTGATCGTCTTCAGGGTGGTGTAGGTGGAGCTGGTCTTCTTACGGAACTGGAGCTTCACCGACTGGGTCGCGTAGCCGTGGTAGGCCAGGTCGTCCCAGTTCGCGCGG
The DNA here is from genome assembly GCF_042801455.1 of Streptomyces sp. NPDC057565. Classification (NCBI taxonomy): domain Bacteria; kingdom Bacillati; phylum Actinomycetota; class Actinomycetes; order Kitasatosporales; family Streptomycetaceae; genus Streptomyces; species Streptomyces sp. NPDC057565. The sequence goes on from NZ_JBHVFU010000053.1 coordinate 38,340, forward strand.
GAGAGCTTCCCGGTGACGGTGATGGTCCTGCCCTTCTTCACGGGCTCCGGGGAAGCGTTGACCGTCAGCTTCGAGAAGCGCTGGAGCTTGGTGGTACCCAGGCCGTCCTGCAGCGCGTAGTCGATCTGGGTGGGGTCGGGGTCGGTCGGGTCCTGGCCGTTGTAGTCGACGGCGAAGCCCATCGCCTTCCACGTCGTGGCGTCCGCGTTGCCGATGAGGTCGTAGTACGGCGAGATGTCGATCTGCCCCTTGCAGGTGGCGACCGTCGAGGAGACGGCCTTGCAGGTGGGGGCCTTGTAGCCGTAGAGCTCGTTCGCCGGGACGTCGAACGAGCCCCGGTAGAGCGCGACATCGAGCGCGAAGTCGGCGCCGAAGATGTCGACGTCGGCGGCGTGCGTCACGGTGTACGTGGTCGCCACGGTCTTCGTGGCGGAGGTACCCACGGCGATCGGCTTGCCGCCGTTCACGGTGAGCTTCGAGAAGGTCAGGTCGAGCGGGGCACCGACGGTCTCGGCAGCGGCGACGGAGCGCGCGCCGGACTTCGCACCCGACTGCGCGCCGGATGCGGCCTGAGCGGCGCGCGCGGCATCGAGGACAGTGGAGCGGTGCGCGTCGTCGGCCTGAGCCGCAGACGGAACGACGAGGGCGGAGAGAGCCAGGGCGCCGGTTACGGCAGCCACAGTGGCACGAATACGCATGTTTCATTCCCCAATGTGGAGAAGGGGCCCGCGAAGATCGTCCGTTCCCGGGCCCAAGGCCGTCTGTGAAGCCTGATGGCTTCACAGACGAGACCCCTGAGACGCGTGAATGGTTGTGCGGCCCACGGGGATATTTTGCGAATACCTGACCCTGCCCGGGATATTGGCGCGTTCCGCCCCACCTTGTCAGTCGAACCAGCGGTCTCGCGCCAACTCCTCCGTACGCGACGGGTCCTGCAGCAGCGCAGCGACCTCGAAACGGCGTGGCCACTGCCCGGCCGCCCAGGCCAGGCCCGCCGCGACACCCTCCAGCGTCGAGGCGTGGACGGTCCCGTCCGGGGTGCGGCGCCAGTCCAGCTCGACGCCGCCCGCGCGGAGTTCGCCGTGTTCGACGTACGTGTCCGGGGTACCGGCGCCGAGCAGGATCCGTACCGAATCCGGCACCTGGTGCTCCTCGCCGTCCGTCGTCACCTCCGCCTCGACCGTCTCGCCGAGCCGCCGCACCTGGAACAGCTCGGCCAGGTCCGCGGCGCGCGCCGGGGCCACCGGCAGGAGCGGCAGACTGCTCGTCAGCGGCAGCAGGTCGGGGGCGTCCGCGATCAACGCGTCGGCCGCGTCGACGACGCGTACCTCGCCGTCGACCACGGCCCGCAGCTCGTCGGGCAGGGTGACCTGCTCCGGGTCGAGATCGGCCAGGGCCGTGTACAGCTCGTGGAGTTGTACGGAGCCGACCGGGCGGTCATCGTCCGCGAGCCGGCCGAGGAGCTCCGCCGCACCGCCCGGCTCGTCGAGGAGCGCGGCGACGGAGGTCCTCACGCCGAGGGCGCGCAGCACCTGGACGTCGTCGAAGCCGGTCGCGTCGGCGGAGTCGTACAGTCCGGACAGTCGCGGGTCGCCACCCGCAGCCCGCAGCCCCGCCGGGCGGCGGCCGCCGAGCACCGGATGGTCGCGCAGCCACCAGGCGGTGTACGAGCGCACGGACCGGGTCGTGCCGTCCGGGAGCAGCACCCGCACCGGCTGGGTCAGCGCGTCGCGCAGCGGCGGCCGGGAGAGCAGGGCGAGCGCCTGCGGCCAGGCATCGTCGTCGACGAGGTCGAGGTCGCGGACGGCGACGATCTCGGTGGCGACAGGCGGCACTTGGGCCCGCCCGTCGCCCGACCACCACCCCTCGTCATCACCGCTGCGCGGCGGCAGACTCAATTGCAGCTGGTCGAGAATGTCCTCGCACCACACGTCGACGGCGTCGAGCAGTCCCGCGTCGTCCGGTTCGGCGAAGTCGCCTTCGCGGGGCTCCAGTTCGTCGGGGTCGAGGACGACGTCGGTGGCCCGGACGAGCGCGAAGGTGGCCAGCACCCCGCAGGCGGTCAGCGGCTGCTCACCCCAGCGTTCCGTCAGCTCCTCGTCACAGAGCGCGAGTTCACCCTCGCGCATGACGCTCGCGAACGGGCTTCCCGGCAGCACGAGTTCACCGGCGGGTGCGGGTTCGCCGTCCTCGTCGGGGAGGGCGAGTGCACCGAGCCAGGGCTCGTCGCCCGGCGCGAGGTCGGCGTCCCGGACGAGCGTGAGGACGGTGTCCGCGAGCTCCTCCGCGTCCAGCGCGTCCTCGTCCCACACCTCGCCGGCGTCCAGCGAACCGGCGACGGCCGCCCGCACCTGCGGGGTCGTCAGCACCGCGCGCGGGGTGGCGGGCAGGGCACCCAGCTTCTCCAGGAGCGGATGTGCGGCATCCGGATGCGCGACCTTCAGCCCGAGTCGGGCCAGTCGGCCCAGGACCGGGCCGGTGAGGGCGTCGGGTACCGGCAGGAGAACCTGTCGGGGACCGATGGTGGTGCGGGGTGGTGCGGTGTCCGGGGTGCCCGCCGCGCCCTCCACCGCTCCGGCCAGGGGGACCGGGAGTCCGGAGAGCCGGTCGGGGTCGACTCCCGACAGGCTGTCGTACAGCCGCCGCCACCAGTCGGGTTCGCGCTCCAGACCGGCGAGCCGGTCGATCGCCTCGGTCAGCGGGACCCGGGCGACGCCGAGGGTACGCAGTTCGCTCCGGCGCTCAAGTCCCGCGGGCAGCAGGCACGGCAGCACCTCGGCAAGCACCTGAACGGTCTCGGCGCCCACCCCCTCCACGACCTCTGCCTCGATCGGCCGCAGCGCGGTGGTGGCCACGCGGACGTTCTCCGACCCGGCGTCCCAGGCGTCCCACTGCTCGGGCTCGGCGGCGGCGTCGCGCGGAGCGGCGGGCTCCAGGAACGCGACGCGTGGCAGCCGGTCCAGGATCGCGCCGCGCACGGCACCGTCCAGTTCGCTCTTGCCGAGCGGGCCGGGCACGAGGTCGAGAGTGGCGATGGACACCGGATGCCAGTCGGCGAGCAGTTCGGCGTACGCGTCGGCCGCGCGCTGCACCAGGAAGTCGGTGAGCGGGCCGGGCGCGGGGTGGCGGCGCGTGGTGTCGAGCGGCAGCGACGCGATGAGTAGGGCGGGGACGCCGAGGGGCTCGTCGGTGGGGGTCGGCGCGTGCACGACGGGGGCGGTACGGGGGTACACCGGTGCCCCTTCCCCGTCCACGGGCACCGCCCAGGTCACCGACCAGTGCGGGCGCAGCCGTTCCTCCAGCGGGCGGTCGGCGAGCAGGGCCGGTTCGATCGGCCCGTGCTGGGCGACGGTGCGCCAGCGGTTCGTGCCGTACGCGGAGTCGTTGATGTGTGTGTAGGGCCCGTGCTGTGAACGGCTGAGCGTCCGCAGGTCCTCGGGGGTGTCGATGACGATCTCTTCGAGACCGGCGAGCGTCAGGAGGAGCGCGTCGTCGACGGCGGCGAGCAGCCGTCCGACGAGGTCCTCGGCGACGCCGTCGCGCAACGGCAGGACGACGACGGTGTCGTACCCGTCCGGTGCGGTGCCCTCGGCGGGCAGCGGAAGACGCAGCAGCGGTACGTGGCCGTCGCGGCGGCGGAGTTCGTCACCGAGGCCCGGGCTGCCGACGGCGGCCTCGCGGGCGAGGTCACGGGCCTCGGCGAGGGACCAGCGGACGCCGCCGTGCCGGCCGACGACGGCGGGTTCGTCGCTGACCGCGAGGACGGCGGCGAACCCGACGCCGAACCTGCCGACGGCGGACTCGTGGCCCTCGCGCTTGGCGGAGGCGCGGAGCGTGCTGAGCGATTCGACGCCGGTGGCGTCGAGGGGGGCACCGGTGTTGGCGGCGGCGAGGACGGCGGGTCCGGTGTCCGAGGCGGGGTGAAGGGTGAGACGGAGCCGGCCGGGGACGCCGGCGCGGGCGGCCGCATCGGCGGCGTTCTGGGCGAGCTCGACGACCAGGCGGTCGCGGTAGCCGCCGAGCGCGAGGTCCTCCTCGGCGTTGGCGTCCTCCCGGAACCGGGCCGGACCGGCGCCCCAGGCGTCGAGCACCCCGCGCCGCAGCCGTGCCGTCCCGAACGGATCGGCCCCCTCGGTCGCATTCATGCTCACGCTCTGACTCCGCTCTGTCCGGTGACGCGTTACCCGTGTGCGGCGGGGGTGTGCGCGTGCGTGCGCGTACACCCGTGCCGCCAGTGTGCGCCCGAAGGTACCGCGACCGACAATCCCGCGTGGCGCGGCGGTGGGGCGCCGCCCTTGTCCCCCATCGCCGGACGGGCTCGAAACGCCCCCGGCGCGTCTTCGCGCCGTGTCCGCCCTCGCCGGACGGGCTCGGTCCCGCCCCCGAAAACGCGCCCCGCGCCGCACCGGACGTCGCACCGAACGTCGCACGGACGACATATCGAGCCCGTCCCGAGCGACACATCGAGCCCGTTCGGCGATCGAGGACAAAGCTCACCCGGAGCCACGGGACCGCACCGCAGCACGCGACCCCCGGGTACCGCAAACCCGGACCCCCAGCGGCCAGGCGCGTCAGGAGTGGCCCAGGTCCTCCGACGGCGCGTCCGGTTCCACCGGGACCGATCCGCTGTCCCGCGCCGGGCGCAGCGGGTACTCGTCCACCTGCATCGTGTCCAGCGCGTGCGGCGCCGGCTTCGGCGGCTTCGGCATCACCGCTGCCTCCGAGTGCCCACCGCAGCCGTACGACAGGGAGACCACATGGCCGTCCGCCGGGCCGAACTCGTTCGCGCACACGCCGAAGGCCTGCCGCAGCGAACCGGCCAGCGGCACCAGGAAGGCACAGGTGACACAGGAAGCCGGTGCCGCCTGAGCCATCGGCGTCTTCGCGCCGAACGTCTCGTCCCAGCGGTCGGCCGCGGCATGCAGCCCGTACCGGGACAGCACCCGTGCCCGTCGCATGCCGAGCTCTTCCGCGAGCGCAGCGATGGAGCCGCGCCTCGTCGTCTCCGGGCGCGTCGTGAGTTCCGCGTCCTCCGCGTCGACGAGGTCGGCCATCTCCTCCGACATCTCGGAGGCCACCGAGTTCGGCGGCGGCTCCTCCTCGCCGCTGTACCCCGGCTCCAGACGCAGATCCTCCGCCTCCGTCGGCAGCAGATCACCGGGTCCCATGTCGCCGGGCCGCAGCCGCTCGCTCCACGGCACCCACTCGGGAGCGAGCAGCGCGTCGGTCCCCGGCAGCAGTACCGCCTCGTCGAGCGTGACGACCTTGGCGCGGGAGGCCCTGGCGACCGTCGCCGCCCAACGCCAGCCCTTGTAACCGGGTTCCTTGCACTCGAAGTAGTGCGTGACGACCCGGTCCCCCTCGGAGACCAGGCCCACGTGCTCACCGACCTCCCCCGGCGCGGCCACTTCCTGGGCCGCCGCGCGCGCGAGGTCTACCGCCTCGGCGCACAGACGGTCGGGGGCAGGGGTACGGGCAGTACGGCTTCGCGTCGTAGCAGCACTCACAGGTCTCGCTTCTCTCCATACGCCGTCTCACGAGTGCGCCAGCAGATCCATCGATTTCGGCCATGACGGTTGCGGGCGGAGCGGACCTGGGGGCCGCGTCGACGTCCGCACCCGTTGTGCCTGCCTCGGGCGCGCCTTCTGCTATCCATTCTGCGGGATCGCCGAGAGGCGCGCGGCCAAGAACAACCGCCGGGGGCGCGTTACGCACGCTACCCTCTCCGCAGCTCCCCGCCCACCTGCCCGTCCCAATCGACGGCGTATCCACTGCCGTGTCCGGGTCGAGCGGTCGGAGGATTGCCCTGCCGGCAGGGTCCTCACTGACCCGACAGGGCGGCGTACCCCGTGCCCCGTACCGTTCTCGGTTCGTTACCGCAGTGGCTGGGGCACTATGACGGGGTGGCTGCCGCCAGGTCGCACGACGGGCCCGGCCCGCTCCGCAGGACGGGCCGGACGATCGGTCATGCCCTGCACGCGCCGTTCACCGGCACCGCGAAAGGCATCCGTAAGGCGACCCACGCCCACGGCGCCGGCGAATCCGGACTCGGCAAACTGATCGAGCTGCACGCCGTGAACGGCGCGGGCGACGTGATGATCACGGTGGCGCTCGCGTCGACCGTGTTCTTCTCCGTACCGACGGACGAGGCGCGCGGCCGCGTCGCCCTCTACCTCGCCGTGACGATGGCACCGTTCACTCTCCTCGCCCCTGTCATCGGCCCGCTCCTGGACCGTCTGCCGCACGGCCGCCGCGCCGCGATGGCGGGCGCCATGCTGGCGCGTGCGGTGCTCGCGCTCACGATGTCGGGCGCGGTCGCCACGGGCGGTCTGGAGCTGTATCCGGCGGCACTGGGCGTGCTGGTCGCGTCGAGGGCGTACGGGGTCGTGCGCAGCGCGGTCGTGCCACGCCTGCTGCCACCGCGTTTCTCCCTGGTGAAGGCCAATTCCCGGGTCACCCTGGCCGGGCTTCTGGCCACGGGCGTGGCGGCGCCGATCGGGGCCGGGCTGCAGACCATCGGGGCGCCCTGGCCGCTCTACGGCGCGTGTCTGATCTTCACCGGCGGCACCGTTCTCGCGTTCACGCTGCCCCACAAGGTCGACTCGGCGAAGGGCGAACGCCGCGCCCAGCTGGTCGAGCCGCACGGCCATCAGCCCTCCGTCCGCAGCAGGCCCTCCGTGGCCAACGGGAAGAAGGGCAGGGCCAGGACCAACGGGGAGAAGGAGAAGCGGCCGGGGCTGCGGACTGTCGGGCCGTCCGTCCTGCACGGGCTCCAGGCCAATGCCGCGCACCGCGCGCTCTCCGGCTTCCTGATCTTCTTCCTGGCGTTCCTGCTGCGGGTGCACCCCCTCGCCGGGCAGAGCGCGGCCGTCTCGCTCGGCATCGTCGGTGTCGCGGCCGGGGTCGGCAATGCCCTCGGCACGGCGATGGGCTCCTGGCTCCGGGCCCGCGGCCCCGAGGTGATCATCGCCTCGGTGCTGGGGCTGGCGCTCGGTGTCGCCGTCCTCGCCGCGGTCTTCTTCTCCACCGTGATGGTCGCCGCGCTCAGCGCGGTGGCGGGTTTCACACAGGCACTGTCGAAGCTGTCGCTGGACGCGACGATCCAGCGCGACGTGCCCGAGGAAGTCCGCACGTCGGCGTTCGCCCGGTCCGAGACACTGCTCCAGATGGCCTGGGTGGTCGGCGGCGGTATCGGCATCGCTCTCCCCCTCAACGGCGTACTGGGAATGTCGGTCGCCGCGGGGATCCTCGCCCTCGGTGCGGCTGCCTCCGTACGGGGTCTGCTGAGTGCGGCACGACGCGGCTCGCCGCACCCCCGCGTGGCGTGAGCGGGAGCGACCGATAGCCTTCGGCCCATGACCGTTGCGTTCTTCTCCGGTAAGGGCCGTCGAATCGGCGTCGCTCTCGGTGCCGTGTCCGCGGGACTCCTTGTCCTGTCCGCCTGCGACAAGCCGACGCCGCTCGCCACCGTGACGGTCGGCGACACCTCGGTGAGTACCGAAGCAACCTGCTACAACGACGGCAACGCCATCAAGGAGTCCCTGATCCAGGGCTGCCTCAACAACAAGAAGGCCGAGCACACCGTCAAGGTCGCGATGGACGACAAGGTCCGCTTCGGCGTCGACCCGAAGATCGCGGACAACGGCTGGACCCTCTTCATCAACGGCCAGCAGGCCGAGCAGGAGCCGTACAAGAAGACCTACCGGTCCATCCCGGGCAGCGCCTTCTTCTCCAGCCAGACCGGCACGACCACGAACAAAACGCAGATCAGCATCGTGGAGACCACGGGCAAGAAGCTCACGGGCATCTGGCACTTCACCTTCGTGAAGACCAACTGACCCCCTCCCGACCCGGGAGGACCCTCCCCGTGCGTGTGCTCGTCGTGACCGCTGTCCCGGTGGAACGGGACGCGGTCACGCGTGCGTTCACGGACGGACCGGAGGTGGTCCGGGCACCGGGCGCCGAGCTGCACCGCGCCGGCGGTTTCGATGTCCTCGCGGGCGGCGCCGGTCCGGCCTCCGCGGCCGCCGCCGCCGCGTTCGGGCTTGCCTCCGGGTCCTACGGCCTGGTGGTCTCCGCCGGCATCGGCGGCGGGTTCGCGCCCGGCGCCCCGGTCGGCTCCCTCGTCGTGGCGAGCGCGATCGTCGCCGCCGATCTGGGCGCGGAGACCCCCGACGGGTTCGTGCCCGTCACCGCCCTGGGCTTCGGCCGGGAACGGTTCGAGCCGCCGCCCGCCCTGGTACGGGAGGTGGCCGTCGCGACCGGCGCGGTCACCGGCGACATCCTCACCGTCTCCACCGTGACCGGCAGCGCCGACCGTGCCGCCGCCCTCCGCGCCGCACATCCGGACGCCGTCGCCGAGGCCATGGAGGGCTTCGGGGTCGCCGAGGCGGCCGACCGGCTGCGCGTACCGGTGCTGGAGATCCGGGCCGTGTCGAATGCCGTCGGCCCGCGCGACCGGGACGCCTGGCGCATCGGCGACGCACTGGCCGCGCTCACCGACGCGTTCGGGAAGCTCACCCCCGTACTGGAAGGTTGGACCCACCATGACCGACTCGACTGAGGGCACCGCGAAGCCCGGCACCGCTGTGAAGATCGCCTTCTCGCCGTGCCCGAACGACACCTTCGTCTTCGACGCCTGGGCGCACGGCAGGGTCCCCGGCGCGCCCGCCCTCGATGTCACCTTCGCCGACATCGACATCACCAACGGCATGGCCGAGCGCGGCGAGCTGGACGTGTTGAAGGTGTCGTACGCGGTGCTGCCCTGGGTCATGGAGGAGTACGCCCTGCTGCCCTGCGGCGGTGCGCTGGGCCGCGGCTGCGGGCCGCTCGTCCTGACGAAGGAGCCGGGTACGGATCTGACGGGGAAGACCGTCGCCGTTCCGAGCGAGCGCTCCACCGCGTATCTGCTGTTCCGGCTCTGGGCGGCGGATGTCGTGCCGGGCGATGTCGGCGAGATCGTCGTCATGCCGTTCGACGAGATCATGCCCGCCGTGCGGGACGGGAAGGTGGACGCCGGTCTCGTCATCCACGAGGCGCGCTTCACGTACCGGAACTACGGGCTGCACAGCCTCGCCGACATGGGCGAGCACTGGGAGGCCACGACCGGGCTGCCGATCCCGCTCGGCGCGATCATCGCCAAGCGGTCGCTGGGCGCGGAGACGCTGAAGCTGCTGGCCGAGTCGATCCGCACGTCGGTACGGATGGCCTGGGACGACCCGGAGATGTCACGTCCGTACGTGCTGGAGCACGCCCAGGAGATGGACCCGGCCGTCGCCGACCAGCACATCGGGCTGTACGTGAACGAGTTCACCGCCGACCTCGGCGAGAACGGCTATGCGGCGGTACGCGGGCTGCTCACGCGCGCGGCGGCCGAGGGGCTGGTGCCGCCCCTCGGCCCGGATGCTCTGTCGTTCGGCTGAGAGGGGCGAGCCCCTCCGAGTCCGGCCGTAACGGAACACGGCCGGTCGCAGCACCAGGGCGTGTGTCGGAAGTCCCGCCTGCCCCGCGACGCCTGGCACGCACGCTCGCTGCGTTGTCGGGCCCACCCTTCGGGCGGACGGCGGGACTTCCGACACACGCCCTAGACGTCGAGCTGGTCGGCGACCGCGCGCAGCAGGCCGCCGATCTGCTTGCCGGCCGCCTTGTCGGGGTAGCGGCCCCGCTCCAGCATCGGCGTGATGTTCTCCAGCAGGGTTGTCAGGTCCTGCACGATCGATGCGAGCTCGTCCGGCTTGCGGCGCTGGGCGGCAGCGACGGACGGTGTCGGGTCGAGGATCACCACCGAGAGCGCCTGGTCCCCGCGCTGACCTGCGACGACACCGAATTCGACGCGCTGGCCGGGCTTGAGTGCGTCGACTCCGTCAGGGAGCACCGACGAGTGCACGAACACATCGCCACCGTCGTCGCGGGAAAGGAAGCCGAAGCCCTTCTCGCTGTTGAACCATTTGACCTTGCCAGTCGGCAAAGCACGCACCCCATCTCAACCCGTAAGCCGGAACCAAGCCTCAGCAGGTCAGGCCGTCCAATGGTCGTGCTCCCCTGCTGGCAGAAGCCTCCACAGGTGCAGTACCCCCCGTCAAGCCGGGTCATCCGGACTCTGTCCGGAAACGGCGCACTCCGGGTGAAGGGACGGGGGCTCCGGGGCGGGAACTACCCTGACGGGGTGAGTACTCCTCCCTCTGGCGCAGGTGACCGGCTCGTCCGTGTCGGCGCGATCGTCTTCTTCATCGGGGCCCTGGCCACAGTGGTCACGGTGGCTCCGCTGTTCCTCGGGACCGACCCGTTCCCGTCCATCGCGTATGCCGTGTGCATGCTGATGGGCGTGGGGTTCCTGATCGCCGCGGCGGGCGTGGTGCGGTCGGTATGGGCGGCATCCCCCAAGCGGACCGCACGCTGACGGGGACGGACTCCGGTTACGCCGCTTCCGGGTAGGTGCGCAGCCACGCCGGGAACTGCGTGAGGTCCGGGAGGACGACGTCCGCGCCCGCCTCCCGCAGTTCGTCCGCGTCGCACGGGCCCGTCGTGACCCCGATCGACAGGGCATTTGCGGTCCGGGCGCCGCGCACGTCCCCGATGTGGTCGCCGACGTACACCTGCGCGCCGTGCTCGCGCAGCGCTTCCCCCTTGCGCTCCGCCCACAGGCTTCCTATGACCTCGTCGGGTTCGATTCCCAGGTGTGCCAGGTGGAGCCTGGCGTTCGGCGTGTGCTTCGCCGTGACGACGATCGTCCGGCCGCCCCGCGCGCGGATCGCGGCAACGGATTCCCGGGCGCCGGGCAGGGCGGGGCTCGGCGTGATCGCGTACGCGGGATAGATCTCCCGGTACCGGTCGGCCGCGGCGGCCACGGCGTGCGCCGGGTACCAATTCGCGAGCTCGTCCTCCACGGGCGGTCCGAGCCTGCTGACGACCAGATCGACATCGATCGGCGTCCCGGTCTCGGCGGACAGCGCCCGGTAGGCGGCCTTGATGCCCGGCCGGGAGTCGATGAGCGTCATATCGAGGTCGAAGCCGACCGTCAGGGGGTGCGGAGCCATGGTGCCCATTGTGCCGAGTGCACACCTTCCTTCCGCCCCTCGGTACCCCTTGGTCCCGCAGGCCCCTCCCGCCCCTCGGACTCCGGCGGACTCCACCTAGACTTAGCCAAGCCTTACCTCGCTATGCCTTCCAGCTTGCCGATTGGGTCCGATGTCAGCCGCCGCACCACGCCGCTCCAGACGCGCACTCGCGACGGCGGCGGCCGTCGCGGCGCTGCTGGTGGCGGTACTTCTCAGCCTTGCCGTGGGGGCACGCTCCATACCCCCGTCCCAGGTGATCGACGCCCTGCTGCACGGCGGGCACTCCGACGCCGCCGAAGTCATCCGGAACATGCGGGTGCCACGCACCCTGATCGGGCTGATGGTCGGCGCGGCACTGGCCCTCGCGGGCACGGTGCTCCAGGGCATCACCCGTAACCCCATCGCCGACCCCGGCATCCTCGGCATCAGCCAGGGCGCCTCGGTGGGCGTGGTGCTGGCCATCGCGTACGTCGGGATCCACACCCTGACGGGGTACGTGTGGTTCGCGTTCGCGGGTGCGGCGATCGCCTCCGTCGCCGTGTACGCCATCGCGTCCAGCGGGCGCGGGGGCGCCACCCCCGTGAAACTCGCCCTCGGCGGCGCCGCGATCAACGCGCTGCTGGTGTCGGTGACGATGGCGGTGCTGACGACCAAGGCGTCCGCGCTGGACGAGTTCCGCTTCTGGCAGGTCGGCTCGATCGCCGGGCGCGAGGCCGATGTGGCCCAGCAGATCTGGCCGTTCATGCTGGTCGGGACCGTGCTCGTGCTGTCCGTGGCCCGCGGGCTCGATGCACTGGCCCTCGGCGAGGACGTGGCGAAGGGGCTCGGACAGAAGGTCGCGACGGTACGGATCGTCGGCGGCGCCGGGGCCACCGTGCTGACCGGCGTCGGCGTCGCGGCGGCCGGCCCGATCGCGTTCATCGGACTCGCCGTCCCCCACATCGCCCGCGCGATCGTCGGCAGCGACCACCGCTGGGTGCTGCCGATGGCCGCACTGATCGGGCCCGTCATGCTGCTCGTCTCCGATGTCATCGGCCGCATCGTCTTCCCGCCGAGCGAGGTCCCGGCGGGTGTGATGACGGCACTGATCGGGGTTCCCTTCCTGGTCACGCTGGTGCGCCGGAAGGCGGTGCCCGCATGAGCGACACCACGGTCCGGGTGCGGCCCGCCGGGTACCACGTCGTACGGATCGGGGCACGGGGCCGGTTCCTGCTGCACCGGCGGGCGGCCGTCGTCGCCGCCGCGCTCGTCGCCGCGCTGGCCGCCATCTGTGTCGCGTACCTCTGCGTCGGCGAGAGCTTCGTCGCACCCGGCGAGGTCATGAAGGTGATCCTGGGGCAGCCGTCCCCGGACGAACTGGTCGTCGGCACGCTGCGGCTGCCGCGCATGGTCGTCGGGCTGCTCGTCGGCGCGGCCTTCGGGATCGCCGGTGCGCTGATCCAGACAGTGGCCCGCAACCCGCTGGCCAGTCCCGACATCATCGGCATCAGCCAGGGGGCGGGCGCGCTCACGGTCGGCGCGATGACCTTCGGCGTCACCTCGTACACCGTGCTGCCGTACCTGTCCGTCATCGGCGGGGTGGCCGCGGCGGCGCTCGTGTATGTCTTCGCCTGGCGCGGCGGGCTGCACGCCACCCGCTTCGTCCTCATCGGCATCGGCTTCGCCATCGCGCTGCGGTCGGTCACCACGCTGTTCCTGACGAAGGGCGACTACCTGGTCGCCCAGCAGGCGCAGATCTGGATGACCGGCTCGCTCAACGGCCGCGGCTGGTCCGAGGCCGCGCCGATCGGCTGGACGCTGCTGATCCTGCTGCCGGCCGTCCTGTGGGCCGCCCACGCCCAGCGCACCGTCTCGATGGACGACGACACCGCGACGGCCCTCGGAGTACGTCTGGGACGCGTACGTCTGGGGCTCGTCGCCATCGGCGTGATCCTGGCGTCCGTGGCGACCGGAACGGCCGGTCCCGTCGACTTCGTGGCACTCCTCGCCCCGCAGATCGCCCGCCGCATGACGCGGACCGCGCAGATCCCGCTGTTCTGCTCGGCGCTGCTCGGCGCGGTGATCGTCGTCTTCGCCGACCTGCTGGCGCGCAAGCTCTTCTCGCCCACCGAGTTGCCGGTGGGCGTGCTGACGGCGGCGGTCGGCGCCCCGTATCTGATCTGGCTGATCATCCGCGGTCACGGCGGCGGTCGCGGCCGTAGTGGAGGCACTGCATGAGCTCGACCCGTACGTCCGACACCGCGACGACCACGACCAGCCGGCTCGCGGCGCGGGAGCTGACCCTCGCGTACGAGGACCGCACCGTCGTCCAGGAGCTGGACCTCGCCATTCCCGACGGCCGGGTCACCGTCATCGTCGGCCCGAACGCCTGCGGCAAGTCGACCACCCTGCGCGCCCTCGGCCGACTCCTCAAGCCGCGCGGCGGGGCCGTGCTCCTGGACGGCACCGAACTGTCGAAGATCCCCACGCGGAAGATCGCACAGTCCATCGGGCTGCTGCCGCAGACTCCGGTCGCGCCCGAGGCGATCACCGTCTCCGACCTCGTCGCCCGCGGCCGCCAGCCGCACCAGCACTGGTGGCAGCAGTGGTCGGACGAGGACGAGCGGGCGGTGACCGACGCGATGGAGCGTACGGACATCACGGCACTCGGCGACCGGTCGGTGGACGAACTCTCCGGCGGTCAGCGGCAGCGGGTCTGGATCGCGATGGCGCTGGCCCAGGAGACGGATCTGCTGCTGCTCGACGAGCCGACGACGTACCTCGACATCGCGCACCAGGTGGAGGTTCTCGACCTGGTGCGGCAGCTCGCCGCCCCGGCGGCGGACGGCACCCGGGGCCGCACCGTCGTCACCGTGCTCCACGACCTGAACCAGGCCGCGCGGTACGCGGACCACCTGGTCGCGATGAAGGCGGGCCGGATCGTCGCCGAGGGCCGCCCCGAGGACATCGTCACGGCAGACCTCGTACGCCAGGTCTTCGGCCTGGAGGCAGTGATCGTCCCGGACCCGGTGACGGGTTCGCCGCTGGTGGTACCGGGGGCCCCGTGGTCCCACCCCGGTCCGGGGTGACCGGTTCCGTCCTCGATCGCCGGACGGGCTGGATTTTCGGCGCCGTGTCCCGGGGGCGCCGCCGCCTCTGCCGGGTGGTGGGG